>DASXQC010000553.1:0-3688 GCA_036493235.1 Reyranella sp. | reverse complement strand
GGCCGCTGGTCGTGGCGGCGCCGGCCAACGTGATCGGCATGTTCACCGATTTTTTCCAGCGCACGATCACCGACGTCGGCCTGATCGGGCCAGACCGCGCGCGCGGCGGGCTCTACCTGCTGCTGCCACCGGACTATGACGGCCAGATCCCGCAGGGTTACTTCGCGTTCAAGTCGCCGACCTACAACGTCTTCCTGTTCTTCCGCACCATCATGCCCAAGGGCGACAACGGACCCGATCCCAAGCCCGCGGTGGCGGCAGCCGAGCAGACGCGCATCTATCCGCTATGGACGCCCGAGAAGGACGTCAAGCCAATGGTCTTTCCCAACGGCAGTGGCAAGCGCGTCGACATGATGTATCCGGTCGACAACGCCTACTGGACCAAGCTGAAGCAGTTCGTCGACTACGAGCCGGTCGCGGCGATCGATCCGGAACTGCGCGGGGTCCTGGCGTCGATCGGCATCATCAAGGGTCAACCCTTCAGCCCGACCGCCAGGCAGCAGGAGCTGCTCAAGAAGGCGGTCGAGACCGCGCCGCGGATGATCATGGCGCTGCGCCAGCTCGGCCGGCCTGACGGACGCGAGCTCTACTACAAGGACCGGCAATACCAGAACACCTGGGCAAGCGGCACGGCCGAGTGGTTGCAGGACGGCTATCTCGACGTGAACCAGCGCGCGAGCTACTTCCAAATCGCCTATTCCACGGCTTCGGCGATGGGATGCGCACGCTGGGGGCAGGCTCCAAGTATCCGTTCGCCACGCGCGACGCGAAGGGCGACTTTCTCAACGGGTCGAACACCTACAAGCTCCACCTGCCGCCGCATCCGCCGGCGGCGCTGTTCTGGGCCGTCACTGCCTACAACATCACCGACGGCACGATGGTGGAAGCGCCCCAACTGATGCCGTCGATCAACGCCTACAACAAGGTCGCGACCAACAGCGACGGATCGGTCGATCTGTGGTTCGCGCCCGACAAGCCGGCCGACGTGCCGCAGTCCAACTGGATCCAGACCGTCCGCAGCCGGAACTTCCTGGCCGCGTTGCGCCTCTATGGCACCGGCGTCGAGTTCTTCGATCAGACCTGGAAGCCCGACGACGTCGTCAAGGTGAAATGACGCGGTCGGCATAGCGGCTAGCGCCAACAAGCAGCTACCTCCGGAGATGACGATGGCCAAGGCAGATGAACGACCGGAACTCGACCTGACTTTCGAGCGGATCACGAGCATGGCTCGTCCGGGGGCCATGCTGGAGAGCTTCACGGCCGACCGGCCGTCTGTCTCCGATCGGATGGCTGCCGGCAAGGCGCTTCGGCGCAAGGTTCCGCGGGAAGCACTGGCTGCATTCGTCGAGGATCGAAACCGGCCCGACCCGGTCGAGATCCTCGAGGCGCAGAACCGGACACGTGCGCAGAAGCTGGTGCCGGTGCGCTTCGCCAGGATGCTGGCCTCGCCGTTTGCCTTCCTGCGCGGGTCCGCTGCCGTCATGGCGGCGGACCTCGCTCCCAGCCTCGTCACCGGCATCTTCGTCAATGCCTGTGGCGACATGCACGTCTCCAATTTCGGCGTCTTCGCTTCGGCGGAACGCGAGCTGATCTTCGCCATCAACGATTTCGACGAGGTCTTTCCCGCTCCGTGGGAGTGGGACCTAAAGCGGCTAACGGCGAGTGCTGCGGTGGCGGTCCGATTCATGGGCGGCGACAAGCACCAGGCTGCCGACGCGGCCCGCAGCAGCGTCCGCGCCTATCGTCGACACATTGCACGCTATGCCCACATGGGCAATCTCCAGGTCTGGTACGATCGCATCGCCGAGGACGCCATCCTCGACGCGCTGTCGCCGAAAGCGCGGCGCGGCGCCGAGCGCATCATGCAGAAGGCGCACGCCAAGGGGCATCAGCGCGTGCTCGAGAAGCTCACCGAGAAAGTCGAGGGAGCGCACCGCATCGTTGAGGACGTGCCGCTCATCGTTCGCGAAACCCATATCGATTCCGGCCTGCCCGTTCGCGACGCGCTCGACGGAATGCTGCGCTCCTACACCGACTCGTTGAGCTACGACCGGCGCCGCCTGCTCGCGCGGTACAAGATCGTCGATGTGGCGCGCAAGGTGGTCGGCGTCGGTAGCGTCGGAACCGGTTGCTGGGTGATCCTTCTGACCGGCATCGACGGCGGCGACCCGCTGTTCCTGCAGGTCAAGCAGGCTCAGGCCTCAGTGCTCGAAGCTTATTCCGGCTACCAGCTGCCGTTTGACAATCAAGGACGCCGCGTTGTCGTCGGCCAGCGGATGATCCAGGGCTCTCCGGACATCTTCCTCGGATGGGGTGAGATCGGGGGACGGCACTTCTACGTCCGCCAGCTCGCCGATATGAAGGGAAGCATCGAGTTCGCCGAAGGTGACCGCAAGGGTATCGCAAGGTTTCAGGAATACTGTGCGCTTTGCGGCTGGGCGCTGGCGCTGGCGCATGCGAAGTCCGGCGACGCCGCCATGATCGCCGGCTACTGCGGCAAGAGCGACGTGCTCGATGACGCGATGGGCCGCTTTTCGCTCGCCTATGCCGAGCATACCGAACGCGACCACGCCATGCTGGACAAGGCACGGCGAGCCGGGCGCATACGCGTCGCGACTGACCGTATCGCATAGTTGGCTCGCATCAATGAGAATGCGATGACGCCGGCGCAAGGCGCCGAAATGCATATCACCCGTCATCGATTTAGGATTGCAACCCAAGTCTCCAGCAGCCACAAGTTGTAGTGCGATTGTCCCGATACCTTCAGGGTCGGGCTGGTCTCCTTGTTCTTCGCCTCGGGGGAAGTGAAATGGACACCGGAGCACTCACGATCCCTTACGCGCGCGTGAAGGCGATCCTCGACGAAGCGGCGGGCAGCAGCACGGCCGACTACGGCGGCGCGGGCCGGTTCTGGGCCAATGGTGCCGAGGCGCTGGAGCGGGCCGAGGTTTTCGGCGTGCGGATGATCGCCGAGGCGCCGGCCCACGCCTGCTGTGCGGTAGATGGGGAGCGCAGCGCAGCTTCGGGCCTGATCAAGGGATTGCGCGGCGAGGCGCCGTTCGATGGCGGCCGCTTCCCGCCGTTACCGTGGGGTGGCAGTACCGTGACACCTCACGATATCGACCGCATCGCCGACTGGATCGATGCCGGCTGTCCCGGTGAGACGACGAGCGTCGCGGTGGCCCTGTCGCCGGACGATTCGGCGCCGCATCCGCCGGTGCGCGTCAGCGAAATTGCCGAGTTTGCCGTAGCGGACGACGGCTACGCGCCGGGCCCGGGCGAGCCGCGGCGGCGCATGAACATCGATTGCATGGGCGACAAGCAGCACGCCCGCTTGCGCCGCGGCTTTCGCCGGCTCTACGATCTGGACAAGTGGCCGGAGGACCGGCGCAGCTACAACAACCAGGCGCTGATCCACCAGAACCATTGCCAGCACGGCTGGGAGCGCTTCCTGCCGTGGCATCGCGCCTACCTCTACGAGTTCGAGCAGAACCTGCAGGACTTCGAGCCCGGGCTGATGTTGCCGTACTGGGACTTCACGATGCCCGAGTACAAGCCGGAGGACCCGGCCGACGGCCAGATCATTCCCAATGCGCTGAAGGCCTATCTCACCGAGGAGGCGGCCGAGACGCTGATGGCGGCGCTCGATCCCGCGCCGACCGCGGACCAGAAGAAGGCGTTCCTGGCG
>DASXQC010000552.1:0-2563 GCA_036493235.1 Reyranella sp. | reverse complement strand
ATCTACGGCATGGAAGGCGTGCGCTTCTACACCAAGCTCAAGACCGTGACCGCTCGCTGGCCGAACGGCATCCGCTCGGGCGCCGAATTCAACTTCCGGGCGCGCTGACAGGCCCGGCGCGATCAGATGGCCGAGCCGTTTCCCCTCGAACCGTCGCTGTGGGCCGCGACCGCACCTGCTGCGGTCGCGACTCCCCCCCTGCTGGCGTCGACCACGGCTGACGTCTGCATCGTCGGTGGCGGCTATTGCGGCCTCTCAACGGCGCTGCATCTCGCCGAGCGCCGCATCAAGGCAGTCGTGCTGGAAGCCAAGGAGCCGGGCTTCGGTGGCTCGGGCCGTAACGGCGGCCAGGTTATCCCCGGCCTGAAGTTCGATCCCGACGAGCTCGAGACCATGTACGGCCCCGAGCGTGGCCCTCGTCTCGTCGACTTCGTCAGCCGCACCGCCGACGTCGTGTGGGAGCTGATCGACAAGCACAAGATGGACGTGCCCAACACGCGCACCGGCTGGATCCAGAGCGCCATCTCGAGCCCGGCAGTCGGACCGATCGAGGCCCGCGCCAGGCAATGGCAGAAGCGCGGTGCGCCGGTGGACGTGCTCGACCAGCGGGAGACGGAACGGTACGTCGGCCATGGCCAGTATCTCGCGTCCTGGATCGACCGCCGCGGCGGCGTGGTGCAGCCGCTCGCCTACGCGCGCGGCCTCGCCAGGGCGGCGCTGGCGGCGGGGGCGGCGATCCACGGCAACACTCAAGCGACCGGCCTCGAGCGCGAGAACGACAGGTGGATCGTCAGCACCAAGCAGGGCGCCACGGTGACCGCGGATCGAGTCGTGCTGGCGACCAACGGTTACACCGGCGATCTCTGGCCGCATCTGCGGCAGACCATCATCGCCGCCAATTCCTTCCAGGTCGCGACCAAGCCTCTCTCGGACAATGTCCGCAAGTCGATCCTGCCGGGCGGCCAGGCGACCTCCGATTCGCGCCGCATCGGGCTCTACTACCGGCTCGATCATACCGGCCGCTTCCTGCTGGGCGGTCGCGGACCGATGCGCGAACCCAAGGGCGTCGCCGACTGGGCGCATATCGAGACGATGATGGAGAAGATGTTCCCGCAGCTGAAAGGCGCCGGCATCGATTTCCGCTGGGGCGGCCGAGTGGCGATCACGCGCGATCATCTGCCCCACCTGCACGAGCCCGCGCCCGGCCTGCTGATCGACATCGGCTGCATGGGACGCGGCGTGGCCCTGCAATCGGCGATGGGCCGGGCGATGGCGGCCTATATCGCGTCCGGCGATCCGATGGCGCTGCCGCTGCCACCGCGCAAGGTCGAGCCGCTGCCGTTCCACGGCCTGAACAAGCTCTACTTCCAGGCCTTCGTCACCTGGTACCGCTTCCTCGACCGGCGCGACGCCGGAGTGGCCTGAGTAGAATCTTTCGCTGGGAGCGCGGCTCTCCCAGCTATTTCTTCTCGATGTTCCAGAAGATCGTCACCGGCGATTCGAGGTTGCCGGTGATGTTCTTGCGCAGTGCCACAGGCTGGTACCACTGGCCGAGGAAGATGTGCGTGGGATTCTCGGCGACGCGCTCTTGCATGGCGAGCGCCAGCGCCTTGCGCTTGGTTTCATCGGGCTCGTTGGCAAACTGGGCACGCAGCTTGACCAGCACCTCGTCCTTCGGCCAGCCGAACCAGGCGCCATCGCCGACCGCGTTGATGAAGGCGTTGGCCAGCGGGTCGACGATGTCGACCGACGCCGACGAGGTCATGAACACGTTCCAGCCGCCCTTGTCCGGCGGATCCTTCTTGGCGCGGCGGCTGACCAGCGTCTGCCAGTCCATCGACTGCATGTCGACTTTGAAGCCCGCCTTCTCCATCAGCGACTTGGCGACCGGCGCCAGGTTGGCGAGCACGTAGAGATCGGTCGAGTGCATCAGGATGATCGGCTTGCCGTCGTAGCCCGATTCCTTCACCAGCTCCTTCGCCTTGGTGAAGTTGCTGTCGAGCTTGTCCTCGAAGCCCTTGGTGCTGGCATAGGGCGTGTCGCACATGAACATCGCCTTGCAGACCTTGTAGTACTTGGGATCGCCAATCACGCCGTCGAGGAAGTCCTTCTGGTTGAAGGCGTAGTACAGTGCCTGCCGCGCCTTCGCGTTGTCGAACGGCGGATAGAGGAAGTTGTAGCGGAAGATGTACTGGTTGCCCCACTTGTTGAGGTTGACCAGCTTCAGGTTCGGATCGGCCTCCATCACCTTGAACAGATCGTGCTGCGGCGATTCGATCATGTCGATCTCGCCCCTGATCAGCGCGTTCATCGCCGTCTGCTGGTCGGGAATGGCGACCCATTCGACGCGATCGACCTTGGCAATCTTAGCCCCGGCCAGGCCCGAGGCCGGCTCGGACCGCGGCTTGTACTTCGGGTTCTTGACGTAGACCGTCTTCTCGCCCGGCTTCCACTGGTCCTTCACGAAGATAAAGGGACCCGAGCCGGTATAGTCGTCGATCTGCTTGAACGGATCGGTCTCGGCCACCTTCTTGGGCATGATGAAGGCGGCGCCCGAGGGCTG
>DASXQC010000551.1:0-1504 GCA_036493235.1 Reyranella sp. | reverse complement strand
TTCGGCCAAGCCCTTGGCGCGCGCGGTGCGGACATAGTCGGTGCCCATCGCCTGCAGCATGGCGCTGCGGGTGTGCCGCATCAGCACGGCAGCCAGCGCGTTGCCCAGCACGAAGGCCGGCATGATGGTGGTGGCGAGGCTTTGTTGCCAGTCCTCGCCCGGCCTCACGTAGCCCGAGGCCGGCAGCCAGCCGAGCGTCACCGAGAACAGGAAGATCAGCAGGATGCCCAGCCAGAAATTGGGCGTGCTGAGGCCCCACAGCGAGAACAGGTTGGCGCCATAGTCCCAGGCGGTCTCCTTCTTCACCGCCGAGACGATGCCGGCCGGTATGCCGATGCCGATAGCGATCAGAAAGGCCATCCCCGCGAGCTGCAGGGTGACCGGCAGCTTCTGGCTGACCAGCGAACCGACCGAGGCCTTGAGCCGCATCGATTCGCCCAGGTTGCCCGACAGCACGCCCTTCACCCAGTAGAAGTACTGCTCGGGAATCGGCCGATCGAGCCGGTACTGCTGGCGGATCTCCGCCAGCACCTTGGGATCGCGCTCCTCGCCCGCCATGATCAATGCCGGATCGCCTGGCAGCAGTTGCTGCAGGCCGAAGATCAGCATCGACACCAGGATCACCGTCGGGATGATCTGGAGCAGGCGGCGGGTAAGGAAGGCGAGCACGCTGTTACTTCAGCTTGAGGCCGATCACCCGCACGAGCCCGTCGGGCATCTGCTTGTAGCCCTCGAGCTCTTCGGTGTGCGCGACCAGCACCTGCGGATGATAGAGGTAGATGATCGGGCCTTCGGTCAGGAACTTGGCCGCGACCTTCTCGTAGGCCTTTTTGCGATCCTCGAACTTCGACGTCGAACGCGCCTCGGCGTGCGCCGCGTCGACTTCCTTGTCGCAATAACCGGTCGTGTTCTGCGGCTGCCCGCAGACCTGGAAGGAGTAGGAGTTGCCGTCAGGATCGCTGCGGCCGCTCCAGCCGATCAGGAAGACCTGATAGTTGCCTTGCTCGGACTCCTTGAGCGAGGTGGCGAACTCGGTGACGCGGATCTTGAGGTCGAAGCCGGCCTCGGCGACCATCGACTGCACGACCTCGGCGACGGCGCGCGTCTCGGCACCGTTCGGCACCATGAAGTCGAGCGAGATCGGAGTCTTGACGCCCGCTTCCTTCAGGAGCGCCTTCGCCTTTTCGACGTCGCGCTTCGGAATCGGGAACTTCTCCTGATAGTACGGGTTCTGCGGGTTGACCCACTGGTTGCCCGGCACGAACTCGCCGTTGAAGACCACCTGGTTGATGGCGTCGCGGTCGATCGCCAGCTCGAAGGCGCGCCGGACGCGCGGATCCTTGGCGAGAGGGTTGTCGGCTTTCGGCCCGTTCTTGTAGTTGATCGTGAGGCCGAGATAGCCTAGCGACACTGCCTTGCTGAGCTTGAGCTTGGGATCGCTGCGCACCGTCTTGATGTCGGTCGCCAGCACGCGCTCGATCAGGTCGAGGCCGCCGGAGCGCAG
>DASXQC010000550.1:0-9059 GCA_036493235.1 Reyranella sp. | reverse complement strand
CTTGATGCAGGTCGCCGGCAGCTCGCCATAGGCGCGGGCGCCTTTGGTGCTTTCCTTCCAGCCCTCGAAGATCTCCCAGATCGGCTTGATCTTGGCCTGCGCGCCCATCGTGAAGGGGAAGCGCTCGATGCGCTTGCCGTCCAGCTCGTAGCCGACGCAGACCTTGATCTCGTCGAGCCCGTCCAGCACATCGAGCTTGGTGAGCGCGATGCCGTCGATGCCGTTCAGCTTCACCGCCTGGCGCACCATCACCGCATCGAACCAGCCACAGCGCCGGCGTCGGCCGGTGTTAGTGCCGAACTCGTTGCCGCGGTCGCCCAGCAGCTGGCCGATCTCGTCCTTGAGCTCGGTCGGGAAGGGGCCGTCGCCGACGCGCGTGGTGTAGGCCTTGGCGATGCCCAGCACATAGCCGACCGCGCCATTGCCCAGGCCCGAGCCGATCATCGCCTGCGCCGCCACGGTGTTCGATGAGGTGACGAACGGATAGGTGCCATGGTCGATGTCGAGCATGGTGGCCTGCGCGCCCTCGAACAGGATGCGCTTGCCGGCGGCCCGCAGGCCGTCGAGCCGCTCCCACACATCCTCAGCGAAGGGCAGGATCTGCGGCGCCAGCGCCAGCAGGTCCTTCGTGAGCTGTGCCGCGTCGACCGGAGGCTTGCCCAGGCCCTGACGCAGCGGATTGTGATGGGCGAGGAGCGTAGCGATCTTGGCCGGCAGCATGTCCGGCTCGCCGAGATCGCCGACGCGGATGGCGCGGCGGCCGACCTTGTCCTCGTAGGCTGGACCGATGCCGCGCCGTGTCGTGCCGATCTTGATGATGCCCGGCGCATCCTCGCGCCAGCCGTCGAGGTCGCGATGCAGCGGCAGGATCAGCACGGCATGGTTGGCGATCTTGAGATTGTCGGGCGTCACCGCGACGCCCTGGCCGCTCACCTTCTTCACTTCCTCGAGGAAGTGCCAGGGATCGACCACCACGCCGTTGCCGATGACCGATAGCTTGCCCTTGCGCACCACGCCCGACGGCAGCAGCGCGAGTTTGTAGGTCTGGTTGCCGATGACCAGCGTATGGCCGGCATTGTGGCCGCCCTGGAAGCGCACCACGACCTCGGCGCGCTCGCTCAGCCAGTCCACAATCTTGCCTTTGCCTTCGTCGCCCCACTGGGCGCCGATCACTGCCACGTTGGCCATCTGCGAATTCCTAAGGGAGCGATTCCCTGAACATGCGAACGCCTCCGCGGCGGGGGCCGGGAGGCGTGAGCTTGCATAGCATGCACGGCCGCAAGGGCGAAGGGGATAAAGGCCGCAGGAACGTGCGCCTGCCATGCGACGTTAGGCAGACATGCTTACCCTTCGTTTCCTGATCGTCGCCGCGTGCATGGCCGTTGCGGCCTGCAGTTCGTCGTCGCTCGAGCACTCGGTGCAGAAGCCGGGCGACCCGGCGGTGAGCGGCCTGCAGGTCCCGCCGGATGTGTGGGCGCGGCCAAGTCAGCCGACGCGGCAGACAGCGAGCCTGCCGGCGCGCTGACCGCCGAAGCAGCGGTTACTGCTGCATTTCCTTCTTGTCGCCGTCCGGGCTCTGGGCAGTCGACGGATCCGGATTTTCCGTGCCTTCGAGGACGGTCGACGACTGCGGCCCGATCAGCAGCAGGACCGGCTTGCCGGTCTTGTCGGTCGCGCTCACCGCATAAGTGGTCGGCAGGATGGTGATGTCCTTGTAGCCGTCGGCGCTGAGACGAGCGCGAATTTGGTCCGTCATTCCGGCGTTGTCGTTGCCGTCGGTGGTCGCGGGCACATCCGACGTCTTGGCGATCGCCGGCACTGTGCCCGACAGGGCAAGCAGCGCGAGCGAGATGATGAACAGGCGGGCCATGGGCGGGCTCCTTGTTACTATTTGGGGGCTATTGCTGGATGATGTCGTCCTTGCTGGTGCCGGGCACCTGGGCCTGCGACGGGTCTTTATCCGGCAGCTTCATCATCGTCATGGAGGTCGGCCCGATCATCATCATGACCTTGTGGCCGTCCTTGTCCTTGGCGCTCACGACGTAGGAGCCCGGTGCGATCTGGACGTCGGTGTAACCGTCCGCCGCCAACTTCTCCCGCAGCTTCTGCGGACCGTGCTGGATCTCCTGGTCGGATATGCCCTTGTTCTGCGTGTCGTTGCCTTGCGCGTTGCCGTTCAGCGCGGGCGATTGGGCCCACGCCGAGCCGGCCAGCAGCGCAAGCGATGCGCAGGCGGGAAGTATCAGTCGGCCTAACATGAAAGCTCCTCCTCGGATTGCCGAGTGGGGGTTGCCGAGTGCTCGCTTACGGAACGGCTGGGAAGGGCCGGTGTTCCGGGGCAAAACGGCGTCAATGGCCGATCAACCATGCGTGAATGTGAACGAAATCATCGAAACCTGGGTCGAGACCGTACAGACTTTGTGCAAGCGACCGGTCATCATCGGCGCTATGGGGGAGTATCAACGCACCATGCCTACCGTCGTGCGGCTCGGACTGCTGGGTCTGGCGCTGGCTTTTGCTGCCGGCGCTGTGGATGCTGCTGCACAGGGGATGGGTAGCGGCCCGATCCAGACCCTGCCCTGGGCGGCCAAGCAGCGTTCCAAACCCAACAAAGAAGCACAGAAGGGCGCCGAAGCCGACGTCCAGCCGACCGATCAACTTCGCGCCGAACCGATCGTCGGTAACGGCCCGGTCGAGACGCAGCCGAAGAACTAGCGCCTAGAGCGGGACGGCGTCGCCGTCGATCAGGGCGTGGGTGCAGCCCAGCCGCTTGGCTTCCGAGCGGCTGTTCGCAGCGGCAGTGACAGCGCGCACCACGGCATAGCCCCTGGCCTGCCAGGGCGCTGCGTCGGCCCAGCTCGTGCCGGAAGGCAGATAGAGGCGTGGGCGCAGCGCCGCGGGTTCTGACGCGGCCAGCACGGCATCCATGTAGAGGGTGAAGCCGGTCGCGGGCTCGCTGACGCCGTCCTCGGGATAGCCTGCCGAATAGCGGCCGCCACGCACCAGTTCCTGCCGGCCGTCGAGCGCGAACACCGAGAAGGAGACGCCGGTCTGGTACTCGAGGCCGCGATAGTCGACGGCGTCGAGGGTGAGCGGCAGCTCCGGCTCGGCGGCCGCGACCAACGCCACGACCTCGGCCAGCCGCGCCGCCTCGGCGGCGGCGGCGGCCGGCAGCTTCAGCTTCTTGAGCTGGGCGATCGCCCTGTCGGCCGGACCCGCGGCGCGCAGCAGGCCAACGAACAAGTCGGCCGCCTTCTTGCCATCACCGAGCGCCTTGGCAATGGCAGCCTCATCCTTGCGGTCGAGCGCCGGCCGCAACAGGCGCACCGGTTCCCCCTCGAGCTTCAGGCCGGACACGACGGCGGCGACCAGGGTCGGCAGGTTGAGGTCGACCGTCAGCCGGGCGACGCCGATCGCGCGCAACGCGTCGACCGCCAGCAGCACGGCTTCGGCATCCGCTTCGGCAGAGTCGACGCCCAGCAGCTCGCAACCGACCTGGGCGAACTGCCGCTCGGGCTTCAGCGCATTGCCGCGCACGCGGATCACGTTGCCGCCGTAGGAGAGGCGCAATGGCCGCGGCTCGTGTTTCAATCGTGTCACGGCGATGCGTGCTACCTGCACCGTCATGTCGGGCCGCACGCCCATCATGCGCTGCGACACCGGGTCCATCAGCCGGAAGGTCTGCGAGGCGAGCGCCGCGCCAGGGCCGCCCAGCAGCGATTCCTCGAACTCGACCATCGGCGGCTTCACCCGATCGTAACCGAACGCGGCGAAGCGCTTGATCGCCACGTCGA
This sequence comes from Reyranella sp., assembly GCA_036493235.1. Lineage (GTDB taxonomy): Bacteria > Pseudomonadota > Alphaproteobacteria > Reyranellales > Reyranellaceae > Reyranella. The sequence goes on along the minus strand of DASXQC010000550.1, from coordinate 5,265 downwards.
TGGCATCGGCCTCGCGCGTGGCGTCGGGTGGCAGAAGATCGGCCAGTCCGGCAGGCAGCAGGCCGCGATGGTCGTTGTCGTTCACGCTCATGGTGCGGGTTTATCCGATTGTGATAAGGCTGCCCAGCGATGACCGACCGTCCGGCCCTGTCCGTGGTGGCGCCCTGTTTCAACGAGGAGGGTGTGCTGCCGGAATTCGTGCGGCGCGTGGCGGCTGTGCTGGACGGCGTGGGCGGAACGGCTGAGATCGTGCTGGTCGATGACGGCTCGCGCGACGGCACCTGGAAGGCGATGACCGACGCGGCGGCGGCGGACCGGCGCGTCATCGCGGTCCGGCTGATGCGCAATCACGGCCATCAGCTCGCGCTGACCGCTGGCCTCACCGTGTGCCGCGGCGGGCGCGTCCTGATCATCGACGCCGACCTGCAGGACCCGCCCGAGCTGTTGCCGGCGATGATGACCTTGATGGATGAGGGCGCCGACGTGGTCTACGGCCAGCGCCGCGCGCGCGAGGGCGAGAGCCTGTTCAAGCGCGCCACCGCCGCCGCTTTCTACCGCCTGATCGGCCGCATGACCGATGTGGAGATCCCGCTCGATGCCGGCGACTTTCGGTTGGTGACGCGGCGCGTGCTCGACATCCTGCTGGCGATGCCCGAGCGCCATCGCTTCATCCGCGGCATGGTGGCGTGGATCGGTGGCCGCCAGGTGGCGATCCCCTACGACCGCAAGCCGCGCGCGGCGGGCGAGAGCAAGTATCCGCTGGGTAAGATGATCCGCTTTGCCGCCGACGCCATCACCGCCTTCTCGGTGGTGCCGCTGATGGCGTCGATGACCATCGGCTGGATCATGGCGGTGGTCGGTTTCGGCTTCTTCCTGTATTCGATCGTCGGCTGGCTGCTCGGGCGCAACGTGCCGGGCTGGACCTCGCTGATGGCTGGAATGGGCGTTCTGGGCGGCATGCAGTTCCTGATGCTGGGCATCATCGGCGCCTACCTCGGCCGGCTCTACGACCAGAGCAAGGGGCGGCCGCTGTTCATGATCCGCGACATCGTCGGAGGCGATCGGTGAGCGCGGAGTTCGACAAGCACTCTGCGGGCTACGACGGCGGCATCGACAACTCCGTCAAGGGCATGCTGGGCGATGCGGACTCCTTCATCGCCGTGAAGGCGCGCTGGCTGATGCGGCACGAGCCCGGCCTCGGCGCCGGTGGCCTCAGCCTGCTCGACTATGGCTGCGGCGCCGGCGATCTGATGCGTGTGCTGGCCGGCATGGGTGCGCGGGCGAGGTTCATGGGCTGCGATGTCTCCACCGGCATGCTGGCGGAAGCCGGCCGGCGCTGGCCGGCGGCGTGCGGTCCGGCGCCGGTGCTGGAGCCGCAGGACGGCGCGCGGACGCCGTTCGCCGACGGTCAGTTCGATGTCGCTGTGATCAGCGCCGTCCTGCATCACGTACCGCCGGCGGAGCGGCCGGCAGTCTATGCCGAGCTGGGGCGCATCCTGACGCCTGGTGGCCGGCTCTATGTGTTCGAGCACAACCCGCGCAATCCCCTGGTCCGCTACGTCATTGCCCGGACCCCGATCGACGCCAACGCCATCCTGCTCGATGCCCGGGAGGTGCGGCAGGCCCTGCGGGACGGCGCCTATGCGCTGACGACGGACTACCTGATGTTCGTGCCGCCGGGGATGGCTGCCCTGGGCTTTGTTGACCGGGCTCTGGCGTGGCTGCCGCTCGGGGCGCAATACGCCGTGGCCGCGCGAAAGGCCGCCTGATCCCGTGAACAGGTATTACTTCGCGCTGTGGTTCGGCATCCTGGTGGGCGTCGGCGGCCAGATGCTCCTCAAGGCGGGGGCGACGGCGCCGGATTTCGTCTCCCAGCTGATGGACTGGCACACCCTGGTCGGGCTGGCCTTCTATGGCATGGCGACGGTCGGCTATCTCATCGCGATCCGGCGCATCCCGCTGTCGGTTGCCTTCCCGTCGATCTCGCTGTCGTACGTTGTCGTGATGATCATTGGTGGTATTGTCTTCGGCGAGGCCGTCACGGTCGCCAAGATCGCAGGCGTCGCGTTGATCGGCGTCGGCGTATGGGTGCTCAACCGCTGATGGAGGAGGGTTTCATGAACCAGCAGACCTTCGAAGCCGAGCTCAAGCGCGACGGCTACGACGTCATGACCAACACCACGCCGGGGACCAAGGTGAACCCCGAGCACAGCCATCCGTTCGACGTGCGGGCGCTGGTGCTCAAGGGCGCGCTGACGCTGAACCGCGACGGCGGCAGCCACACCTACCGTTCGGGCGAAGTCTTCAGCATGCCGCGCGGCTGCCTGCACTACGAAAGCTACGGCGCGGAAGGCGCGGTGGTGCTGCTGGGTCGCAAGTTCTGAGGTGAAGGCACCGGCGCTCGGCTGGCCGACCGCGCTGGCGTTTCTTCTATCGTTGATCCTGCTCTGCAGCCTGATCGGCTGGCTGCAGAACGTGCACATGATCACCGCCAACGGGATGTACAAGAGCATCCAGGCCGAGCCTTGGATCGCCGACTTCCGCCACGCACGGCTCGATCCGTCCAACTATCTCTACTTCCCGCTCTACGGCGCCTCGGCCAAGCTGCTCGATGCGCTGGGCATCCTGCGCGGCGTGGTGTGGAAGCAGTTCGCCTATCTCAACGCCTTCTGGGCGAGCGTCGCGACCGCGGCGATCTTCGCCTTCGTCGCGCGCCTGAGCGGCGACCTCCGCGTCGCGGCGCTGGCGGCGCTGTTCCACGCCGGCTGCGGCACCGTCCTGCTGTTGTCGGTGATCAACGAAGACATCATGCCGGCCTACGCGTTGCTGCTGATCTCGATGCTGCTGGCCGCGTCGTGGTTCGACCGGCCGACCGTGGGCCGCGTGATCGGCGTAGGCGTGCTGTTCACCCTGGCCTGGCTGGTCGAATGGCGGCTGATCTTCCCGACCTTGCCGGCGCTGCTGCTGGCGCTGGCGATCGCGCCCACATTCACGGCGGTTCCGCTCGCCCGGCGCGCCGGGCTGATCGGCGTGCTGCTGGTCACGATCGTCGCCACCGCCGGCATCGTGCAGCAGATCTGGGAGGGCCATAGCGGCGCGGTCGGCCTGCCCGACCTCCTGTGGACCGGCAAGGGCATCGACACCGGCTGGGCCGGCCTCAGCTGGCAGAAGGGCTGGCTGATGCTGTGGGGCCTCGGCAGCTATTTCTTCACCTTCCTGCCCGACTACGACCTGACGGCGCTGCGCCACGCCAGTCCGTGGCTTGCGCTGTCGGTGGCGCTGCAGGTCGCGATCCTCGGTGCGTGCGTCGTGGCGCTCTGGCCGCGCCGTCACGAGCCGCGCGTGCGGGCGATCGCGGCGGTGTTCCTGGGCACGCTCGCGGCGGGGCAGGTGATGAACATCTACTCCCAGCCGCAGGACCCGCAGATGCAGCTCAACGTCATGGCGTGGCTGGCGGTCGCCTGGGGCGTGCTGCTGACGGCCATGGCGGGGCGGCGCGCCTTCGTGGTGCTCGCCGTGCTGTCGTTCGCGCCGCTCGTCTTCAATACCGCCTCGTTCGCGCGCTGGCGCGGCGGCGACACAAGGGCGGTGGCGGCCATCGCGACCCTCGAGAAGCGCTTCCCGCCCGAGTCGACGGTGTTCGTCTATTGGGGCTTCGAGCCGATCACGATGTGGCACTTCGCGCTGTGGAGCCGCACCTGGGATTGGGACGGCACGCCCAACGACGCGAAGTTCAAATGGATCGCGATCGATGCCGGCGCCATCCGCCACGCGCACTGGACGCCCGAGCAGCACGCGCAGTCGATCAAGCACGACATCGATGCCGCGTTCGACAAAGGCTATCGTGTGGTGATCGACGACGTCTGGAACTGGAGCCCGCAGCAGCTCGCCGGCGAGCTCGTATCCATTTCCGCGGCCAATCGCGCCCCGGCGATCCACGCCATGCTGCATGACACCTACACGGCGACGCCTGCACTCGAGGTGCCGGGCGTGGGCAAGTACTACGAATTCCACCGTCGCTAGCGCGCTGTTGCTTAGCGACGTGCAGATTTTTCTTTTTTGGTCGACACACAAATTTCCAACGCAGCGGCGAGCGATTCCCTGGGAAATCTCGCGCCGAAACGTCAAAGGCCACGACTCTGGCGCTCGCAGCGAGCTCATCATGGGCAATGGCCGGCGATTCGAGGCCCGCAAACAGCGCCTTTTACCCCGGCCATTGCCCCTAATAGGGCGTTTGGCGCGTGATCATGCACTGTCGCGCACATGATCTTCCTCATCGGACCGCGCCACTCCAGTGGCGCTCATAATTTCCGAGCGCCCCTGGAGTGGTGCGCTCCAATGAAGGTGTTTTTTCAGCGGACGAAGTGGATGGATTCGTGGACTCCTCGCCCGAAACCCTTGTGCCATCGGCATCCAACCGGTCCACACCTGAGTGGACTCTTGTGGACGCCCGCCAAGGGGCGATGCGACGAAAAGCAACGTCGCGCCAGCGCGCATTGACGACAACGCCGCATCCCCCTATACGGGCCGCGGGCCACGCTCCCCCAACGGAGTGCAGCTCTTCTGTAAGGGAGAGAGGACAATGACGAAGCCGAACGCACGTCCGGCGCGTCCCGATTTTTCATCGGGACCTTGCGCCAAGCGCCCGGGATGGACTCCGGAAGTTCTCAGGGATGCCGCCGTCGGGCGGTCCCACCGTTCCAAGCTGGGCAAGAAGAAGATCGTCGAGGCGGTCGACCGCACGCGGTCGATGCTCGGCATTCCCGCCGACTATCGCATCGCCATCGTGCCCGCATCGGACACCGGCGCTGTCGAGATGGCGCTGTGGTCGCTGCTCGGCGCCCGGCCTGTCGATATGCTTGCCTGGGAGAGCTTCGGTGAAGGTTGGGTCACCGATGTCGCCAAGCAGCTCAAGCTCAAGGACGCCCGTGTGATCAAGGCCGGCTACGGCCAGATCGCCGATCTCAAAACGGTCGACTGGGCGCACGACGTGGTCTTCACCTGGAACGGCACGACCTCGGGCGTGAAGGTGCCGAACGGCGACTGGATCGCCGACGACCGCCAGGGCCTCGCAATCTGCGACGCCACCTCGGCGGTGTTCGCGATGGACCTGCCGTGGGCCAAGCTAGATGTCGTCACCTGGTCCTGGCAGAAGGTGATGGGCGGCGAGGGCGCACATGGCATGCTGGTGCTGTCGCCGCGCGCGATCCAGCGGCTGGAAAGCTATTCGCCGCCGTGGCCGATGCCGAAGATCTTCCGGCTCAC
>DASXQC010000549.1:0-4994 GCA_036493235.1 Reyranella sp. | reverse complement strand
GTGCCGACGACCTTGCCCTGCACCACCACCTGCGAGCCGATCTCGCTCTGGGGCTTCAGCAGCACCGGGTTCATGTGCACGCTCGGCGGCACGCGCGCGGCGCGCGCCTGCAGCGCCTGCGCCCGGCCGATCTCGCCGCCGTCGGCGGTGACCGCGGCGTTGTTCGACATGTTCTGCGGCTTGAACGGCCGCACCTTGAGCCCACGCCGCGTGAAGATGCGGGCGAGGCCCGCGACCACCAGCGACTTGCCGACGTCCGAGCCCGTGCCCTGGATCATGAGGGCCCTTGGACGAACAGGGGGCATCAGAACTCGATGCCCTCCTGCGCCTTCACGCCGGCGGCGAAGTGATGCTTCACCGGTGTCATCTCGGTGACGAGGTCGGCCGCCTCGATCAGCTCGGGCTTGGCGTTGCGCCCGGTGACGACGATGTGCAGGTCGCGCCGGCGCGCCTGCAGCGCGGCGACCACTGCGGCGATGTCGAGATGCTCGTAGCGCAGCGAGATGTTGAGCTCGTCGAGCACGATCATCCGGATGGTGGGGTCGGCCATCATCTTCTGCGCCGCCGCCCACGCCCGCTCGGCTGCGGCGACATCGCGCGCACGGTTCTGTGTCTCCCAGGTGAAGCCCTCACCCAGCGTGTGCCATTCGACCTGGTCGCCGAACCGCTCGATCGCGGTACGTTCGCCCGACTGCCAGGCGCCCTTGCCGAACTGCACCACGCCGCAGCGGAAGCCGCGACCCAGCGCCCGCAGCATCAGGCCGAATGCCGCGGTCGATTTGCCCTTGCCCTTGCCGGTGTGGACGATCAGCAGGCCTTTTTCGACGGTTTTGCCCGCAACCTCGGCGTCCTGCGCGGCCTTGCGGTTGGCCATCTTGGCCTTGTGGCGCGCTGCTTCGTCGGTTGTCTCGGTCATGCGGTCACGCTATCAAGCGCCCGACGGAAAGGGAACGCGGTATGCCGCGGCTGCCCCCGCAACTGTGATCGGCGAGCTTCAGGCCAACATACCACTGGGAGACCGGGAAGGTGGCCTGCGGCGGTGACCCGAGAGCCAGGAAACCTGCCGTCGGAGAGCGAATTCACTGGCGCGGGGATGCGCCAAAGGAAGCAGGATCGAGTGTCGACTCTTTTCGTCTGCGTTACTTGCCGCCGCGAAGGCGATCCGCCGGCTGATGTCCGTCCGGGGGCGCGCCTCTATGCGGCCCTGAAGGATCAGGCTGGCGATCTCGACGTTCAACCCGTCGAGTGCCTGTCCAACTGCACGCGGTCCTGCACCGCAGCGGTCGCGGCACCGGGCAAGTGGACCTACGTCGTCGGCCATCTCGATCCCGACCAGCATGTCTCCGACATGGTGCAGTTCGCGCGTCTCCACCGGGCCAGCCCCGACGGTCTCACCGTCTGGCGCGACCGCCCGGTTCATGTCCGCAAGAACACCATCGCGCGCGTCCCGCCGATGCCCATGAAGGAACCAACATGAGCAACCTTGCCAAGGTGCCCTGCACCATCGTCACCGGCTTCCTCGGCGCCGGGAAGACCACGCTGGTCCGCAATGTGCTGGAGAACGCTGACCGCCGCCTCGCCGTGATCGTCAACGAGTTCGGCGATGTCGGCATCGACGGCCAGATCCTGAAGAACTGCGGCGTCGAGAACTGCCCCGAGGACGCGATCGTCGAGCTGGCCAACGGCTGCATCTGCTGCACCGTGGCCGACGATTTCGTGCCTGCACTCAAGAGCTTGCTCGACCGGCCGAACCCGCCCGAGCACATCGTGATCGAGACCTCGGGCCTCGCCCTGCCCAAGCCATTGGTGAAGGCGTTCAACTGGCCCGAGATCGCCTCGCGCGTGACGGTCGACGGCGTGGTCACCGTGGTCGACGGCGCCGCCGTCGCCGCCGGTCGATTCGCGGACGATCCCGAAGCGATCGCGGCGCAGCGCGCGAACGATGAATCGCTCGACCACGACAATCCGCTGGAAGAAGTGTTCGAGGACCAGCTCCTGTGTGCCGACCTCGTGATCCTGAACAAGGCCGACCTGATGTCGGCCGAGCAGCGCAAGGACGTCACTGCCGAGATCGGCAGGACCTTGCCGCGCGCCGTGAAGGTGGTCGAGACGCAGAACGGCCAGGTGCCGATCGCGGTGCTGCTGGGCCTCGGTGCAAAGGCCGAGAACGATCTCGCCAGCCGCCCGTCGCACCATGACCTCGAGGGCGAGCACGACCACGACGACTTCGACACTTTCATCGTCGACCTGCCGGCGTTCGAGTCGCCGCAGGCGGTGATCGACCGGCTGACCAAGGCCGCGGCGGCGCACGATATCCTGCGCATGAAGGGCTTCATCGACATTGCCGGTAAGCCGATGCGCCTGTTGGTGCAGGGTGTCGGCAGCCGCTTCCAGCACCAGTACGACCGCAAGTGGATGGCCGGCGCGCCACGTCAGGGCCGGTTGGTCGTGATCGGCGAGAAGGGTCTCGACAAGGCCTCTATCGAGGCGCTGATTAAGGGCTGATATGCATGTTTTGGCGACCCAGCTTGCGACGCTCGAGGAGGCCGACGTCGCCGTCGATCTCGGCCAGTCGCCGGCCGAGGTTGTCGTGCTGTCCTTCTCCGACAGCGACCTCTCGGCGCTGGCCGTCGCCTGGCAGCGCGAGACCGACAGCCTTCCGACCCTGAGGCTTGCCAGCCTCAAGCGCCTGCGCCATCCGATGTCGGTCGACCTCTATGTCGAGAGCGTCGTGGCGCGCGCGAAGATGGTGATCGTGCGCTGCCTGGGCGGCCTCGACTACTGGCGCTATGGGCTGGAGCACGTCGCCGATGCCGCGCGCGATCACGGCGTGCTGTTTGCGGCTTTGCCGGGTGACGACCGTCCCGATACGCGGCTCGCCGCGATGTCGACAGTTTCCGCCGCCGCACTCGACCTGCTCGACCGCTTTTTCCGCGAAGGCGGTCCGGACAATCTCGCCAACGCCCTGCGCTATGCCGGCACGCTGCTCGATCGCGAGGTCCCTTGGCAGCCGCCGGTCGCGGTGGGGCCGATCACCATCCTGGGCGAAGTGCGCGATGCCCGTCCGGTCGCTCTGGTCGTCTTCTATCGCGCCAACTTTCTTGCTGCCGACTACGAGCCGGTGACGGCCCTGATGGCGGCGCTCGATCGTGAAGGACTGTCGTCGCTTGCGGTCGCCGTCAGCAGCCTCAAGGACAAGGCGATCGAGGCCGATCTGACGCGCCTGATCGAGACGCATCGGCCGGCGGTGATCCTCAACACCACGGCGTTCTCCGCCATGCGCGAGAACGACACGACGGCGCTCGATGCCGCCGACGTGGCGGTGCTGCAGGTCGTGTTGTCCGGCAGCGCGCGCGAGGCGTGGGTCGAATCCGGCCGCGGCCTGTCGCCGGCCGACCTCGCGATGAACGTCGTGCTGCCCGAACTCGACGGTCGGCTGCTGACCCGCGCGATCTCGTTCAAGGCGGAAGCGGAGATCGATCCGCGGCTGGAGTTCGCCAGCGTTCGCCATCGCGCCGAACCCGATCGCGTCGACTACGTCGCGAAGCTCGCGGCGGCATGGGCACGCCTTGGCCACAAGCCGCGTCCCGAACGCAAGATCGCGCTGGTCTTGTCCGACTATCCCGCACGCGGCGGCCGGGCCGGCTACGCCGTCGGCCTCGACACGACCGAAAGCACGCTCGGGATCCTGCGGCTGTTGAAGGCCGAAGGCTACGACACCGGCGACAAGGACTGGCAGGCAACCGACATCGCCCCTCTGCTCGACCGCACGCAGCCGTATCTACGGTGCGGCAATGTCATCGTGCTGCTGCAGCCCGACCGCGGCTCGGCCTATCACGACACCTCGGCCGAACCGCGCGCCGATTACGTCGCCGTCTACGCCTGGCTGCGCCACGACGAGAAGATCGACGCGCTCATCCACCTCGGCACGCACGGCACGCTCGAATGGCTGCCGGGCAAGGCGCTGGCGCTGTCGTCGACCTGTTGGCCCGAGACGGTGCTGGGCCCCGTGCCCGTGATCTATCCATTCATCGTGAACAATCCCGGCGAGGCGGTGCAGGCCAAGCGCCGGCTGGCCGCCGTCACGATCGGCCATCTCACGCCGCCGCTCAGTGCCGCCGGTCTCAACGGCCCGCTGGCCGATCTCGAGGGCCTGATCGAGGAATATGCCGCCGCCGACGGGCTCGACGCGCGCCGCCTGCGCCACCTGGGCGACGAGATCGTCGAACGTGCCTGGAGCAACGGATTGGCCAACGACTGCGGGCTTGAGCGGGGCGAGCCGACGCAAGCGGCCATCGCCAAGCTCGATGCCCAGCTGTGCGACATCAAGGACCTCGCGGTGCGCGACGAGCTGCACGTCTTCGGCGGTGGCCCGAACGAAGCCTGCGCCGCCGGCGAGCGCCGCGGCCTGCTGGCTGCGCTCGACGGTCGTCGCGTGGCGCCGGGCCCGGCGGGTGCGCCATCGCGTGGCCGGCCCGACGTGCTGCCGACAGGCCGCAACCTCACCTCGATCGATCCCCGCGCGATCCCGACGCGCACGGCCGACGTCATCGGCCGGCGCGCGTCCGACGAGGTCGTGCGGCGCTACTTGCAGGACCACGGCGACCATCCGCGCGCTCTGGTGATCGACCTGTGGGCGTCGGCGTCCCTGCGTACCGGCGGTGACGATCTCGCCCAGGCGCTGGCCTATCTCGGCGTGCAGCCGGTGTGGGACAAGCAGTCCAACCGCGTCACCGGCATCGAGGTGATGCCGCTCGCCACGCTCGACCGGCCGCGCATCGACGTGACGTTGCGCATTTCCGGCCTGTTCCGCGACATCTTCGAAACCCAGATCGCGCTGTTCGATCTCGCCGTGCGCAGGGTTGCCGATCTGGACGAGGACGATGGAGACAATCCCCTCGCGATGGCGCGCCGGCGCGGCGAGGATCTCGCGCGCGTGTTCGGCGGCGCGCCCGGCAGCTATGGTGCGCAGGCGGCCGACGTGGCGCTCGACG
>DASXQC010000548.1:0-1854 GCA_036493235.1 Reyranella sp. | reverse complement strand
GGCACCATCAAGGTGCTGGCGCGGCGGCAGATCGAGACCTACTCGAAGCTGTTTCATACCGTCGATCACGTCGAAGGCATGCTGCGGCCCGGCTACGATGCGCTGGATGCGTTCCTCACCCACGCCTGGGCGGTCACGGTGACCGGCGCGCCGAAGTTGTGGGCGATGCAGTTCGTCGAGGATCACGAGCGCTCGCCGCGGCGCTGGTATGCCGGCGCGATCGGCTGCGTCAATTTCGACGGCAGCATCAACACCGGGCTGACCATCCGCACCATCCGCATGAAGGACGGTCTTGCCGAGGTCCGGGTCGGCGCGACCTGTCTGTTCGACTCCGACCCTGCCGCGGAAGATCGCGAGTGCCAGGTCAAGGCCGCAGCGCTGTTCCAGGCGTTGCGCGGCGATCCGCCGAAACCGCTGTCGGCGTTCGCGCCTGATGCGACGGGTTCAGGCAAGCAGGTGCTGCTGATCGATCATGACGACAGTTTCGTGCATATGCTTGCGGATTATTTCCGCCAGGTCGGCGCCAGCGTCACTGTCGTTCGCTACGTGCACGCGCTGTCGATGATGAAGCAGCGGACATGGGATTTGCTGGTTCTCTCGCCGGGTCCCGGCCGGCCGGAGGATTTCAAGATCGCCTCCACCATCGATGCGGCGCTCGCAACGAAGCTGCCGATCTTCGGCGTCTGTCTCGGCGTGCAGGCGATCGGTGAATATTTCGGCGGCCAACTCGGCCAACTCGGTCAGCCCGCGCATGGCCGGCCATCGCGGGTGCAGGTGCGGGGCGGGCGCTTGATGAAGAGCCTGCCCCACGAGATCGTGATCGGCCGCTATCACTCGCTCTATGTCGAACGCGACTCGATGCCCGATGTGCTCGACGTCACCGCCTCGACCGAGGACGGCGTTGCGATGGCGATCGAGCACAAGACGCTTCCCGTGGGCGGCGTGCAGTTTCATCCGGAGTCGCTGATGTCGCTCGGCGGCGAGGTGGGTTTGCGGATCGTCGAGAATGCGTTCCGGTTGAATGTCAATTGAAGGGGGCCTGATGACTTTCGATCACGATTTGAAGGCAAGCATCCGCACCATCCCGGACTATCCCAAGCAGGGCATCCTGTTTCGCGACATCACCACGCTGCTGGCGGACGCGCGCTCGTTCCGTCGCGCGGTCGACGAGCTGGTGCACCCCTGGGCCGGATCGAAGATCGACAAGGTCGCCGGCATCGAGGCACGGGGCTTCATCCTCGGCGGCGCGGTGGCGCATCAGGTCTCGGCCGGCTTCGTGCCGATCCGGAAAAAAGGCAAGCTGCCGCACACCACCGTGCGCATCGCATATTCGCTGGAATATGGCCTCGATGAGATGGAGATGCATGCGGACGCGGTGCAGGTGGGCGAGAAGGTGATCCTGGTCGACGATCTCATCGCGACCGGCGGCACCGCCGAGGGCGCGGTCAAGCTCTTACGCCAGATCGGCGCCAATGTGGTCGCCGCCTGCTTCATCATCGACCTGCCGGACCTCGGCGGCGCGGCCAAGCTGCGCGCCATGGACGTGCCGGTGCGCACGCTGATCGAGTTCGAGGGGCACTGACTTTCAGGTCAGCGCCACAACTTTCCAACTACCGCGGCGCCGCAGTGCGGGGATCGTCGGCCTTGTCGACATAGGTGATGTCGAACGGACCCATGCCGTGGACCTGGATCACCGACGGGCTGGTCGCGACCGCGTAGTGGTTCATCTTGGCCGGCGCTTCGGCGTAGCCGCCTGCGGTCAGCACCGTACCCTTCTTGGGATCGAGCTTGTCGCCCATGCCGAGCAGCAGCTTGCCGGACAACACGGTGACGGCCTCGGTGGTCGGATGGCTG
>DASXQC010000547.1:0-23490 GCA_036493235.1 Reyranella sp. | reverse complement strand
GCCTTGCCGCAGTTGTTGCGCTTGATCAGCGAGATCATTTCCGGCTGGGCGTGGCCCGCGTCCTTGAGTCGGCCGACGCGCAGGCAGGCCTGCAGGCCGAGCGCGATCTCGGTTTGCATGTCGGCGAGCTTCTTCTGGATCAGCTGGTTGGCGGCGAGCGGCCGGCCGAACTGCTTGCGGTCGAGCGTGTAGTTGCGCGCCCGCTTCCAGCAGAACTCGGCGGCGCCCATCGCGCCCCAGGCGATGCCGTATCGGGCGTTGTTGAGGCAACCGAACGGGCCGCCGAGGCCCGAGACGCTGGGCAGCATGTTCTCGACCGGCACGAACACCTCGTCGAGCATGATGGCGCCGGTTACCGAGGCGCGGAGCGAGAACTTGCCCTCGATCTTGGGCGTCTCGATGCCCTTCCAGGCGCGCTCGAGGATGAAGCCGCGGATCGCGCCGCCGTCGAGCTTGGCCCAGATCACCAGCACGTCGGCGATCGGCGAGTTGGTTATCCACATCTTCGAGCCCGACAGGCTGTAGCCACCGGGTACGGTCACGGCGCGGGTCTTCATGCCGCCGGGATCGGAGCCGTGGTCGGGCTCGGTCAGGCCGAAGCAGCCGACCCACTCGCCGGTCGCGAGCTTCGGGAGATACTTCATGCGCTGCTCTTCCGAGCCGTAGGCGTAGATCGGATGCATCACCAGCGAGGACTGCACGCTCATCGCCGAGCGGTAGCCGCTGTCGACCGCCTCGACCTCGCGCGCCACCAGGCCGTAGGTCGTGTAGTTGGCGGCGGCGCAGCCGTACTTCTCCGGCAGGGTCGAGCCCAGCAGGCCGAGCGCGCCCATCTCGTTCATGATCTCGCGGTCGAACTTCTCGTGGCGGTTGGCCTCGATCACCCGCGGCATCAGCTTGTCCTGGCAGTAGTCGCGCGCGGCGTCGCGGATCGCGACCTCCTCCTCGGTGAGCTGGTCGTCGAGGAAGAACGGGTCCTCCCAGTCGAACGGCTTGGCGTCGGCGGCGATGCCGCGCGCGGCGCTCTTCATCGGGGTGGCGGTTGCCATGGCTGCTCCTGTTGCGTCTTTCGGCGCGTCTTATCAGGCAGCGCCGGTCCCGCCAACTGTACGACCCGTAAGGGTTCTAAAGATGTCCAGGCTGAGCTTCCCGAAGGCCTCGGAAGCGCGCAATTCGACGGTGCGCGGGCGGGGCAGGTCGATCCGCAGGTCGGCTGCGATGCGGCCGGGGCGGGGTGACATGACCACCACGCGGTCGGACAGGAAGACGGCCTCGGGGATCGAATGGGTCACGAACAGGACCGTCTTGCGCTGCTCGCGGGCAAGGTCGCGCTCGCCCCAGATGCGCAGGAGTTCGAGCGCCATGTCGTCCCGCGTCATGGCATCGAGGGCGCCGAACGGCTCGTCCATCAGCAGGAGCGGCGGGTCGAGAAGGAGGGCGCGGCACAGCGAGGCGCGCTGCTGCATGCCGCCCGACAGCTCGCGCGGCAGCTTGTCGGCGAAGCCGTGCAGGCCGGCCATTTCCAGCAGCTCGTGCGCCCGGGCCCAATAGCCGCGCTTCTCCTTCCCGGCCAGCTCGGCAGGCAGGAGGATGTTGTCGAGGATCGAGCGCCACTTCAGCAGGATCGGCGCCTGGAACACCATGCCGATGTCGGGGATCGGCTGGCTGACTTTGCGGTCGGCGACGCTGACGCTGCCGACGGTCGCCGGGCGCAGGCCGGCCACGATGCGCAGCAACGTCGACTTGCCGCAGCCGCTCGGGCCGACCAGCGACACGAACTCGCCGGCGCCGACGGAGAGCGAGATGCCGGCGAGCGCCTCCACAGGGCCGCTCGCCGCCTCATAGGTCATGCCGACCCCGGAGAGGTCGATCAGGGACTCCGACACGTTTAGTTGGACGCCGTCGGCATCGCGACCTTGGTGTAGAACTCCTTGGTGTAGACGTCCTTGCAGTCGACTTTCTTGGGCAAGCCCATGTAGGTGTTCACCAGGTCGACCGAGGCGCACATCCGCTTGTCGTCGATCGAGCCGATGCCGCCCTCGGCATACTGCTTGGTCTTCATCAGCTCGAGACCCATCATCATGTTCTCGGTCAGCGCGTCGACGTCGATCTCGGGCACGCGCTTCTTGAAGATCGCCATCGCCGCCTTCGGATCGGCCATGACGTCGCGCCAGCCCATGTAGGAGGCTTCGAGGAAGGCCTTCAGCTGCTTGGGCTTCTCTTTCATGGTTTTCTCGCTGGCCATGATCGACATCGAGTAGAGGTCGAAGCCGAAGTCGGCCCATGGCATCATCTGGATCTTGCCCTTGCCGCCCGCCTTCTCGTAGAGCGGCAGGCCGGTCGTGTAGTCGCTGACGCCGTCCATGCGCTTCTCGACCACGGCGGCGATTTTGGCGGCCGGCTCGATGTTCACCCAGCTGACCTTGCTGGCATCGATGCCGTTGGCTTTGGCGAAGGCCGGGAACATCTGACGCTGCGCATCGCCCGGGGGTGAGCCGAGCGTCGCGCCCTCGAGGTCCTTGGGCTTGGCGAGCGGCTTGCTCTTGAGACTGAAGATGTTGAGCGGCGTCTTGTCGAACACCATGCCGATAGTCTTCACGGTCGTGCCGCGCGCCTTCGAGGCGATCAGCACTGCGGCGTCGGCGAGGCCCGCATCGGCGCGGCCGGTATCGACCTTGGCGATGGTGTCGCCGGAGCCCTTGGAATTCTCCAGGGTCACGTCGAGGCCCTTGGCCTTATAGTAGCCCTTCTCGAGTGCGACCCAGTAGGCGGCGTGATCGCCAACCGGGAACCAGTTCAGCGCGAAGGTCCATTTCTCCTGGGCCGAAGCGCTGCCGGTCGCCGCGATCAGCGCGGCGAGTGCGAGTGCTATTGTCTTGTTCATTCCCACGTCCTCCCTTTTGGTCTCTTTTAGTCTATTCCCTCGGCCCACGGCGCCCACAGATGGGCCAGCAGCACGACCAGGCCGTACAGGACCAGGCCCACGATCGAGATCCAGATCAGCGCTGCAAAAGCGAGGCCAGTGTTCATGCTGCTCTGCGTGGTGACAATGACGTAGCCCAGGCCCTTCTGCGAGGCGACGAACTCGCCAACGATCGCGCCGACCACGGCGGCGGTCGCGGTGATCTTGAGCGCGCTCAGGATGTAGGGCAGGGCGTTGGGGATGCGGATCTTGGCGAAGATCTTCCATTTCGGCGCGTTGAACACGCGGCCGAGGTCGAGCATGTCCTGCTCGACCTGGCTCAGGCCGACAGCAGTGTTGATCACGACCGGGAAGAAGCCGATCAGCGCGCCCATCAGCATGTTGGGGAAGATGCCGTAGCCCATCCAGATCAGGAACAGGGGCGCGATCGCGACCTTGGGCAACGTGTTCACGAACACCAGAAACGGCACCAGCGCATTGGCGAGCAACGGCGACCAGGCGATCGCGACGCCCAGCAGCACGCCGACGATGCCCGCCATGAAGAACGCGCCGACGATCTCCCATGTTGTCGTCCACAGGTGCTGTGCCCAGGAGATCTCGGGATTCCACAGCGCGTTCCACACCGAGGCCGGCGCAGGCAGGAGATATTCGCGGATGCCGCCGAACGAAACGGCGATCTGCCACAGGCCCAGCAGAGCAATGAACAGGGCGACGGTCGGCGAGTACTGGCGGATCAACGCCTTGATTTTCATGATAACTTGCGCCCCATTGCAGTGAGACTGGCGCAGCACCCGTTGCGCCGTCAAGGCGAGGATCGGCCGTGAAGCTTTCCCTGTGCAACGAAGTGATTCGGGAGCTTCCCTTCGATCGCCAATGTTCGCTCGCCGCAGGCCTTGGCTATCGCGGCCTCGAAGTCGCGCCGTTCACGTTCGGCGATGATGGTTGGCGCATGCCAGGCGCACAGCGTGCCGAAATCCGGAACGCGTGCCGCGATAGCGGGATCGAAGTGAGCGGCCTGCATTGGCTGCTGGCTGCGCCGGCAGGTCTTTCCATCACGACCGCAGACCGCACGCTCTGGCAGAAGAGCGTCGACGTGATGCTGGCGTCGATCGATCTCTGCGCCGAGCTTGGCGGCGCCTATCTCGTGCACGGCTCGCCGGCGCAGCGCCGCGTGAGCAATGCGTCCGACGCGGCGAGCGCCGAGGAGGCGTGGCGGCTTGCGGCTGAACGGGCGCAGAAGGCAGGCGTGGTTTACTGCCTCGAAGCGCTTGCTGCGCCGGACTGCAACTTCGTGAACACGCTGGCCGAGGCGGTCGCGATGGTGAAGCGCATTGGCAACCCGGCCTTCCGGACGATGGTTGATACCCTGGCGGCAAGCCTGATGGAGCCCGATCCGGTGGCCGATGCGATCGTCCGCCTGATGGCGACCGGCTTCATGGCGCATGTCCAGCTCAACGACCGCAACAAGCGCGGACCGGGGCAGGGCGAGGACAAGTTCGCGCCGGTCATGCGGGCTCTGCGCGAAACGAAATATGACGGCTGGATCGCCATGGAGCCTTTCGTCTATGAGCCTGATGGTGCGACCTGTGCGGCGCGCATGATCGGGTACGTCGCGGGACTTCTGGAGCAGGGATGAAAGTCAAACTCGAAGAGGTCGAGCGTTACGAGCGGCCGATGAAGAACCGGCTCGCCTTCCGCTTTGGCGTGATCACGGTGACGGGCGGTATCCAGGCGGTGATCCGCGTGCGCATCTCCTTGCCGGACGGTCGCTCCAGCCAGGGCGTCGCTGCGGAGGCGTTGGCCGCAAAGTGGTTCGAGAAGAGCCCGGAGTTCACCGACGATCAGAATCTCGACCAGCTCCGCCAGTCGCTCGATCTCGCGATCGAGCACTACAAGGCCTATGGCGCGGCGGCGCCATTCGACCTGTTCATCGGCACGTATCGAGAGCAGCAGAAGAAGGGCGCGGCGCTCAAGCTCAATCCGCTGGTCGCCTCGTACGGCCCGGCGCTGCTCGATCGCGCGATCCTCGACGCGCTGGGCAAGGTCACGGGCAATTCCTTCGCTCAGATGATCACGCAGAACGTGCCAGGCATCGTGAGCAGCGACCTCACACCCGACATCGAACAGTTGCCCCTGCAGCGCTTCCTCGCCGGCCTGAAGCCGCAGTCGTCAATCGAGCTGCGCCACACCGTCGGCCTGGTCGATCCGCTGACCGCGGGCGACCGCAAGCCGATGGAGCGCATCAATGACGGCCTGCCGGAGACCCTGGAGGAGGTCGTTTCGTTCTATCGCGGCCGCTACTACAAGCTGAAGGTCGGCGGCGATATCAAGGCCGACCTCGAGCGGCTCAGCAAGATCGCCTTCGTGCTCGACCATCGCCTGCCGGAGTATTGCACGACCCTCGACGGCAACGAGCAGTACGACGACGTCGAAGGCATCGTCGAACTGTGGCGCAAGCTGGCCGAGATGCCGGCGCTGAAGCGGCTCGCGGAGTCGACGCTGTTCATCGAGCAGCCGATCAAGCGCCAGATGGCGTTGAGCCGTTCGGTCGAGCCATTGGCCGGGCTGCGGCCGGTGATCATCGATGAATCCGACGGCGAGCTCTCGTCGTTCCCGACGGCGCTCAAGCTCGGCTACTCCGGGGTGTCGAGCAAGAACTGCAAGGGCTTCTACAAGTCGATCCTCAACGCCTCACGCGTGGCGCAACTGGGCTCGGGCTATTTCATGTCGGCGGAAGACCTCACGACCTTGCCGGGGGTGAGCGTGCAGCAGGATCTCGCCCTGGTCTCGCTGCTCGGCATGACCCATGTGGAGCGCAACGCCCATCACTTCGTCGACGGCATGTCCTTCGCCTCGGAAGCCGAGCAGAAGGCCTTCGTCGGCGTGCATCGCGATCTCTACGAGCGCAAGGAAGGCCATCCGGCGCGGCTCAAGGCGCCCGGCGGACGGATCGCCTTGGGCTCGTTGAACGTGCCGGGCTTCGCCGTCGGCGCGGAGATGGACTTCCGCGCCATGACGCCCCGGACTGCGGGAGTAACGATATGAAGCTGCCTGACCACTTCGAGAGCGTGGCCGCGCTCGAAGATTTCATGACCACGCCGCCGCCCGAACTGCTCGCCGACATGAAGACGGTGAAGGGCGATATCCTGGTGCTGGGCGTCGGCGGCAAGATGGGCCCAACTCTGGCGCGCATGGCCAAGCGAGCGACGGCGCTCGGTCAGCGGGTGATCGGCGTGGCGCGCTTCAGCGAGCCCGGCCTGCGCGACAGCCTTGGTCGGGTGGGCGTCGAGTCGGTCATGGCCGACCTGCTCGATCGCACGGCACTCGAGCGTCTGCCCAAGGCGCCCAACGTCATCTTCATGGCGGGCCGCAAGTTCGGCGCGACCGGCGACGTGCCGCTTACCTGGGCGATGAACGTGCAGGTCCCGGCGATGGTGGCCGAGGTGTTCAAGGGCTCGCGCATCGTCGCATTCTCAACGGGCTGCGTGTACCCCTTCGTGCCGGTCGACAGCGGTGGCGCGACCGAGGATATCCCGCCAGTGCCGCCGCCGGGCGACTATGCGACGTCCTGCGCCGGGCGCGAGCGGATGTTCGAGTATTTCTCGGCCAAGAACAGCACGCCGGGCCGGCTGCTCCGCCTGAACTATGCGATCGACATGCGCTACGGCGTGCTTCACGACGTCGGCCGCAAGGTGCGCGATGGCGAGACGATCGATCTCTCGATGGGCCACGTGAACGTGATCTGGCAGGGTGACGCCAACGCGGTCGCGCTGCGTTGCCTGGCGCATGTCACGATCCCGACCACGCCGATCAACGTCACCGGCCCGGAGACGATCGAGGTGCAGTGGCTGGCCCGCGAATTTGGCAAGCTGCTGGGCAAGACACCGAAGTTCAGCGGCAAGCCCGCGCCGACCGGCTGGCTCAACAATGCGAATCGCATGGTGAAGGAGTTCGGCAACCCGAATGTGCCGCTCGCCAAAATGATCGAATGGACGGCCGATTGGCTCTCTCGCGACATGACCACGCTCAACAAGCCGACGCACTACGAGGTGCGTGATGGCAAATATTGAGTCGATTGGCGTCGCCGAAAGCGAAGCCGTCTGGCCCTTGTCGATCGAGGCCGGCTGGAACCAGAACGTCGCCGACTGGCGCTTCATGCTGGGCACCGGCCGCGGCTTTGGTTCGCGCGGCGGCGATGGCCAATGGGAGGCGAGCTCGCTGGTCCTGCCGCTGGGCGACAAGCTCGCGTGGATCAGCATGGTGTTGGTCACCAGGGCGCGCCGGCGCGGGGGGCTGGGCACGGGCCTGCTGAGGCGCTGCATCGCGGAGGTACAGGCAAGCGGCGCGGTCGCCGGACTCGACGCGACTGAACAGGGGCGGCCGATCTACCTGCCGCTCGGCTTCCACGACCTCTACAAGATTTCGCGCTGGCATTTCGACGGCGTGAAGGAGATGCCGACGACCGCTGCCGTCCGGCCGATGACAGCGGCCGATCTGCCGGCGGTGCTGGCCTACGACCGGGCGCTCAGCCGGATGGATCGCCCGGAATTGCTGACGCATCTGGCGGCGCGCCAACCTTCGTTGGCGTTCGTCGCGGACTCCGCAGGTTTCGTGCTCGGCCGCGAAGGGCGCACCGCGCACTCGATCGGGCCGGTCATCGCCGACGACGAGGCGACCGGGTTGGCGCTGATCGCCAAAGCGGCGTCATCTGTGCCGGGCCCGTTCATCATCGATGTGCCCGATGCGCATGCAGAGATCCGGAAATGGCTCGAACGCCAGGGCGCGGTGAGCCCGCGTGGTTATGTGCGCATGACGCTGGGTTCGGCGCCGGGCCTCGACGATCCGAGCCATGTCTTTGCCCTTGCCGGGCCCGAACTGGGATAGACTGACGCCATGCAATGGAACGATCTCCCCAAGCCGGTTCTCGGCCAGCTCCGTCAGGGTGCGGTGATTCCCGCGCATCCGCTGGCGCTGGGGCCTGACCGGCAGTTCGACAGGCAGTCGCAGCGCGCGATCAGCCGCTACTACGTCGATGCCGGCTCGGGCGGGCTGGCGGTCGGCGTGCACTCGACCCAATTCGCGATCCGCGAGGTCGGCCTCTACAAGCCGGTCCTGGAGCTCGCGATCGAGACGGCGCGCGATTGGACCGACCGGCCTCTGGTCATGATCGCCGGCGCCGTCGGCAAGACCGCCCAAGCGGTGGAGGAGGCGCGGACGGCGCGGTCGATGGGCTATCACGCCGTGCTGCTGTCGCTCGCGGCGATGAAGGGCGCAAGCGAGGACGAGCTGATCGAGCATTGCACGGCCGTCGCCAACGAGATGCCGTTGATCGGCTTCTACCTGCAGACGGTAGTTGGCGGCATCCCGTTGTCGCGCAGCTTCTGGGGCCGGTTCGCGGCGATCGAGAACGTGGTCGCCATCAAGGTCGCGCCGTTCAACCGTTACCGCACGCTCGACGTCGCCTTCGGCATCGCCCAGGCGCACGCCGAGGAGCGCATCACGCTCTACACCGGCAACGACGATCACATCGTCGCCGACCTCGTGACGCCACTGGTAGTTCGTACCGGCAACCGCGAGGTGACCCTGCGGTTCCAGGGCGGCCTGCTCGGCCACTGGAGCGTCTGGACTCGCGGTGCCGTCAAGCTGCTGGATCGGCTGAAGGTCTCGGTCTCGGCCGGCGCCATTTCTCCGGAGGTGCTGGCGCTCGATTCGTTCGTCACCGACTGCAACTCGGTCGTCTTCGACGTCGACAACGACTTCGCCGGCTGCATCCCGGGCTGCCACGAAATCCTGCGGCGGCAGGGGCTGATGAGCTCGCTCGAATGCCTCGATCCGCACGAAAAGCTGAGCGTGGGGCAGAGCGACGGCATCGACCGGCTGTATGCGACCTATCCGGAGCTGCACGACGACACCTTCGTCGCCGCCAATCTCGAGCGCTGGCGGAACTAACGCGTGGACGACCTGTTCGCGACGCACGACGCGCTCGCCGTCGCCGATCTCATTCGCACGCGCAAGCTCGGCGCCAAGGAAGTGCTGGACGGCACGCTCGCCAACCTTCGCCGGCTCAACGAATCGCTGAACGCGATCACGGATTTCTACAAAGCGCCGCCGGCGGCTGATGGGCCGTTCCATGGCGTTCCCTACGTCATCAAGCAACTCATGGCCGATTGTGCCGGCCATCCGACAACGGTCGGCTCGAAGTTCTTCGCCCAGCAGCCTGTCGCCACGACGGACAGCGCCGCCGTCGCGAGGATGCGCCGTGCGGGCCTGGTGATCGTCGGCCGCACCAACACCAGCGAGTTCGGCCTCGCGCCGACCACCGAGCCGGCCTTCGGCAGTGCGACGATCAACCCGTGGCGCCAAGATCTCTCGCCGGGCGGCTCGTCCGGCGGCTCGGCGGCGATCGTCGCCGCGCGCGGCCTGCCTATGGGGCACGCGACCGACGGCGGCGGCTCGATCCGGATCCCGGCCAGCCTGTGCGGCCTGTTTGGGTTGAAGCCGTCGCGTGGCCGCATCAGCCTAGCGCCGATCGGCGAGACTCTGGCCGGCGCGGGCGCTCAGCACTGTGTCTCGATCTCTGTACGCGACAGCGCCGCGCTGCTCGACGCGACAGCCGGTAGCGAGCCGGGTGATCCCTACAGCGCGCCACCGCCATCGGGTACATTCCTGGACGCGACCAAGCGTGCGCCCGGCAAGCTTCGCGTCGCCTTCATGCGCAAACCGGTCGGCGGCGAAGTGCTCGACCCTGTGCTCGTGCGCGCGATCGAGCGCACGGCGAAGCTTCTTGAGGAGCTGGGACACCAGGTAGAGGAGGCGTCTCCCCAGTATGACGCGGCGACATTGGATGCTGCGTTCTGGCGCATCATGGCGTCAAATACTTGGACCAACATCCAGCTGCGTGCCGCCGGCCGGGTGCCGGGACCAGACGATCTCGAACCGGTGACCCGTCTCACGGCCGAGCGTGGACGAGCCGTCACGGCCGACGAATACATCCGCAGCGTCCAGACGTTTCATCGCACCGGAAGGCAACTCGGCGCATTCTTCGATAAGCACGACGTGCTGCTCTCGACCACGATCTCCCGCACCAGCCTGCCACTCGGGACGGTACGCATGGACGGCACGCTCGAAGCCTTCGACGAGCAGGTGGCGCCGATGACGGCCTTCACCGCAGTCTGCAACGCGACCGGCGTGCCGGCCATGTCGGTGCCGATCGAATGGACCGATGACGGCCTGCCGATCGGGATGCACTTCGTCGCGCGCTACGGGGCGGAGGAGACACTCTATTCGCTCGCAACCCAACTCGAACAAGCACGACCCTGGAGGAACCGCCGGCCATGATGATCTGCGACGCACAGGTCCATATCTGGGCCGCCAACACGCCCGAACGTCCGTGGCCCGCCCGCGCCGAGCCGCACCGCGCGCCGCTCGGCAGGGAAGAGTTGCTGGCCGAGATGGACAAGGCCGGCGTCGACCGCGTCGTGATCGTGCCGCCGTCGTGGGAGGGTGACCGCAACGATCTGGCGATCGACGCGGCGAAGAGCCATCCCGGCCGCTTCGCCACCATGGGCCGGTTCGATCCCGACGCGCCCAATGCGCGCGAGACGATCAGGGAGTGGAAGAAGCAGCCGGGCATGCTCGGCATGCGCTTCACCTTCCACACGCCGGTGCTGCGCCAGCCCCTGCTCGACGGCAAGTTCGATTGGGTATGGGGCGAGATGGAGAAGCTCGGCATCCCGGCGATGGTGCTGTTCCATCACGAGTACATGCCCCTCGCCGACAAGGTGGCAGAACGCTACCCCGGCCTGCACCTGATCCTCGACCATCTCGGCCTGAAAAGCGGCAAGGACGTGCGCGAGGCGCAGAACTTCGCCACCCTCGACAACGTGCTGGCGCTCGCCAAGCGACCCAACGTGGCGGCCAAGGCGACGGCGATGCCGTGCTACGCCGACGACAAGACCTATCCGTTCAAGTCGATCCATCCGCACATCAGGCGCGTGTTCGACGCTTTCGGTCCGAAGCGCACTTTTTGGGGCACGGACTGGTCGCGCCTGCCGTGCAGCTACCGCCAGGGCGTCACCATGTTCACCGAAGAGCTGCCCTGGCTGAAGGGCGACGACCTTGACTGGGTCATGGGCCGCGGCGTTTGCGAGTGGATCGGCTGGAAACTGTAGCCTTCCAAAGGCGTTGATTCTTCACATGGTCATGGAGGAATCATGCTTGGAGAGAAGAAGACGTTGCCCTTGTGGCGTCGGCGCAAGCCAAACTTCCTCGAACTCGAGCGCGCGTTGGCACCTGAAGACGGCCAACGTGGCGAGCGGCAGACCGATGCCGAGCAGACCGTGATCGAGCGCAAGATCGCCAAGGACCGCTTCGAAGTGTCGAAGGGCAAGGTCCATCCCCCGACCTGACGGCTCGTCAGAGCTTGCGCATCACCGTTTGCGAGCCGCCGCCCCAGATCGGCAGGTAGCTCATCTTGTATCCGGCGCCGCCGGTGACGATCGGATGGATCGCCTCGGGCGCGCGGGCGATGCCGTCGCCGGTCTCGAAGATGTAGCGCTGGATGCGGCCGATGTCCCAGCCGTCGTGCTTGGCGATCTTCTCGGCCAGTTCGAGCGGCAGCAGGAAGACCTGCTCGCCGCGCTCATTGCGGCGGCTCATGCTCGACATCACCAGCGCCGCCTTCATGCCGGCGACGATCGGCGAGAGGATCGCCTCGGGCGTGGCGCCTTCGCCATCGCCCGGCAGCACCTCGGCGGTACCGGAGATGCCCATCACAGTGATGGCGCTCGCATCCTTGCCCAGCCCCTGTCGCTGCGCGAGGGTGGGGAAGGGGCCGTCGTTGCGCTCGGCGAAGCACAGCGTGTACTTGCCGGGCTGGCCCATGGTCGCCATGTCGCCGGTGTCCGAGCGCGCGCCGCCGATGTTGCGGAGGCAGAGCTGCAGGGCGCGGCCGATCGTAGCATTGGCGCGGTTGCCGGGTCCCAGGCAGTTGGTGCCTGAATTGACATCGAGCTGGCGCGCGACCGGGCCGTGCACGCACAGCGCCACGCAGGCGGTGCCCGTCGTGGTTGCAATACCCAGCAGATTAAAATCGGGTTCGAGTACCGCTTCGGCCGCGGTCAGCACGACCGGCAACTCGGTCGGCCGCGCACCTGCGATCACGCACTGATAGGCGACGGACTCAGGCGTGATGTCGCCGAACATCGGCGGCATCATACCTTTGGATTCGCTGCGATTGTTGAGTCCGGCGACCATCGCCTCGAGCCGGCGCCGCGTCGGCGGTACCAGCGGCAGACCGTCGCTCAGTTCGGCGCCGGTCAGGATCTGCTGCGCGGTCTCCCAGGTCGCCTGTTCATCGACGACCGGCCAGCCGCACCACTCCGTCATCGGGCGATGCGGACTGAAGCGACGGTCGTGCCGCCGAACGACGGGACGAAGGCCGAGTGCTTGCCCGGTCCGCCAGCCACGGTGATGTGGATGTCGTTGGGGTTGCGGCCGATGGTAAGCCAGTCGCCATCCGGTTTGTGGCCGGTGCTGGCGTAGGTGTCGAGGTTCTCCTTCGATACGCGTGACAAGTGCACGCGCGAGCGCTTCCACAGCTCCTCGCGGATGCTCTCGATCGTGTAGCCGTCACGCTTCAGCGTCGCGGCATGCTCGGGGCCGATGATGACGAACATCGGGCCCTTGCCGTAGACCGTGTTGGCGCCTGGGTTCGCCATGCCGCCGCCGAACGTGGTCAGCAGGCCATCGCCCGTGGTCGAGCCGTGGTCGTTGAGATTGTGCGGGCCTTCACCCGACATCACCGTCACCACGCTGTCGGTCGGAGCGAAGCCGCGCTGCACGTGGTAGGGCGTCCAGGGGTTCTCCTCCTCGTTTTCGCCGAAGCAGAAAGTGAACTTGGCGGGATTGCCCTGGGTCGAGCGGTCCATTTCGCCCGGCTTGGCGCCGGCGACGTTGAGCAGCATCAACCCGAGCGCGCGGCCGATGGTGGCATTGGCCTGCCAGCCCTGGCCGAAGCAGTTGGAGCCGCAGTTGACGTTGATCTCCTTGCGGATCGGGCCGCTGATCATGACCATCGGCGCACAGGAATGCGTGGTCGCCAGCGTGCCGTGGAGATTGTACTCGGGGTCCAGCACGCCGCGCATGGCGGCCGTCACGGCCGGGAAGTATTCCGGCTTGCAGCCTGCCATCACGGCGTTGGCCGCCAGCGCCTGGACGGTCGGGATAACCTGGCGCGGCGGCACCGGTGCGTAAGGGCGATTATCGCCACGCACCGTCTCGACGAACTTCGCGACCTTCGCCTCGGTCGGAACGAACAGCGGCATGCCGTCGCTCCAACCCTGCTCGCGCGCGAACTCGTTGAACGCCTCGACATCCATGTTGTCGTCGAGGTCGATCATTTCCTGATCGGCGATGTCCTTCATTTCGTCGCCTCGGTCAGTCCCTTGGTCGCTGCTTCGATGCGTTCCCGCAGTTCGTCGGCATTGAGGCCGCCGACGGGATGCTTCACCACGATCAATCGCGGCTCGACCTTGCGGGCTTTCGCCTGGGCCAGGACCAGCGGTTTGAAAGTCTCAGTGGCGATCACGTAGGCCGTGATGCCGAGCTTCTCGAGTTCGAGGCTGTCGTGGAAACTCCACGATGAACAGCTTCCTCAATCACCTAAGGCTAGGAGTGCCGCCTTGTAGTTCGCCGCGACCTCCTGGAGCAACTCCTTCGGGGCCGGCTGACTGGCGCTGTTCTTGGCCAGGAACTTGATGTTCTCGACCTGGCGGTGCGCGCTCAGCTTGTCGCGGACACCCCACAGCAGCTCGCGGGCATTCGGCTTGGAGTTCGAGATCAGGGCGATGGCGTCGGTCTTCCAGTTGACCGGTTTCAGCGACACCTTTTCGGCGCTGGTTGCCGACTGGCCGAACGTTGGATTGTAGATGCGCATGGAGGTTCCTCCTTAACTCTTCTTGAGGGTCGCGACGACGGCTCGAGCCACACGCTGGCCGTCGGCGATCGCGTCGGACAAATAATAGCGTGCGCCGGCGCGCACGTCGCCTGCCGCAAACAGGGTCGGTATCGACGTGCGGCCCTCGGTGTCGACCACGACATGGCCCGATGCATCGCGTGCGACCGACTCAGGAAAGCACTCCGCCGCCGGACGCTGGTCGAGATAGACGAACACCGCGCTTGTCGGAATGGTCTTTCGCTGGCCGTCGCTGTCGACGATCACGGACTGCAGGCCGTCGTTGCCTTCGAGGCCGACGATTCGACCCTGCACGTGGTTTACGTCGGCGAGGCCGCTGCCTGCGGCCGCATCGACCATGGTGATCTCGCTCGCCACGCCGACCAGCTCCTTGGCTTCGTAGTCGGCCCAGCCGCCGGCGCCCGCCACCATCACCGGCAGGCCGGCATAGAGCGGGGCGTCACAATGGGCGCAGTAGGAGATGCCGCGGCCTTCGTAGTCGGCTTCGTTCGGCAGACCCAGGCGGCCTTTGCCGAGGCCGGTGGCGAGGACGACGGCGCGCGCGGTGTGCTTCTCGCCTTCGGCGGTCTCGACCGTCCACGGGCCGGTGCCGGAGAGAGCGGTCACTTCGCCGAAGCCGATCTCGACGCCCGCGACCGCGGCATCGTCGGTTAGGCGCGAGGCCATCTCGGGTCCGTTCCAGATCTCGTCGAAGTCGTGCAACTCGCCGAGATTGATCAGCACGCCGCCCGGGGCAAGCTTGTCGAGACAGTAGGCCTTGAGGCCGGTCCGGGCGGCCTCCGTGGCGGCAGTGAGGCCGGCCGGGCCGGCGCCGATGACGATGACGTCGTATGCAGGAGTTTCCATCGCCGCTCTCATTGCCGATTGACGGCAGTTGCTTCCATACCTAGTATTGCTAGGTATGGAAGCTGAAAAGCTCAAGGGTCACCTCGACGCGATCGTGCTTGCCGCGCTGGAGAACGGTCCGGCGCATGGCTACGCGATCATCGAGGCGATCAGGAGCCGCAGCGGCGGGACATTCGATCTGCCCGAAGGCACGATCTATCCGGCGCTGCATCGGCTCGAGCAGGCGGGGCTGTTGTCCAGCACCTGGACCACGCCGCCCAGCGGGCGCAAGCGCCGCGTCTATGCGCTTACCAAGACGGGGACCGCGCGGCTCGCCGAAGGCCGCAAGGCCTGGAGCCGCTTCGCCAAGGCGGTCGAGTCGTCGCTGGGAGGCCGCGCATGGCCGGCGTGATCGAGCTGTACGTCGCGGCGCTCGAGCGCGACCTGTCCTTTGATCCTGTGTTGGCACGACAAATGGCCGATGAGGTCGAGACGCATCTCTGGGACGCAGCCGAAGCGGATCCGGCGTGGCCGTCAGCGGAAGCCGAGCAACGCGCCGTCGAGTGCTTTGGTCTTGCCCGCGAGATCGCTGCTCAATTTGCGACCGACGCCGTGAACCGGCAGGCCAAGCGGACCTGGATCGCACTGCTGGCGACGGTGGCTGTGACATTCGTCGCGATGCGCCTGCGCGTGATGTGGCTGGCCGATGCCGGCGACAGCCTCTCGGTGCTGGCGCCGCTGGTCGATCGCTACGCCTTCATTGGGGCCACGACAATTGCCGCGGTCGGCTGGTTTGCCTTCCGGTTCTCGGTCTTGCCGTTCGCGATCTGCCTTGTCGCGCTCACCGCCTCGATCGGCGCGGGCATCTTCCGCGCCGGCCTGTTCGCCTCAGGTGCGCCGCTGCACGTGCTGCTGGCTGCGGCGGGCGAGATCGCGCTGATCGGATTGCTCGTTTTCCATGTCGTTAGCCTGGGCCGAAGCCTGAGGCGGACGGCGCCGCTGCGGAGGCCGGGATGAACGGTTGGCGACTGACGGGAGTGATATCGCTCCTGCTGGTGGCGATGGCCGCCGGCTTCTTGGCGTTCCGTCCCGACGTCGACGGGCTGCGGTTGGTCATCCGAGCGACGGCCCGGACCTCGCTGGTACTGTTCGCGCTCGCCTTCAGCGCCGCAGCGCTCGTGCAATTGGTCCCGAGCGAGGCGACGCGCTGGCAGCGGTGCAACCGGCGCTATCTCGGCGTCTCCTTCGCCGTTTCGCATGCCATTCATCTCGCGGCGCTGATCGCGTTGGCGCGGACCGACGACGAGCTGTTCTGGACGCTCACGACCCCGTCCATCGCCCTGGCGGGCATGGCCTACCTGTTCATTGCGGCGATGACGGCGACCTCATTCGACCGAACCGCGGCCTGGCTTGGCGCCCGGCGCTGGCGGCTGCTGCATCTGGTCGGCGGCTGGTATGTCTGGGTGAGCTTCGCGGTTGCGGTCGGCAAGCGGGTGCCCCAAGGACCGATCTATTGGGTGATGACGGCGCTGGTGATCGCCGTCGCGGTCGCCCGGCTGGTGGCCATGTCCCGCCGATCCAGGGCAGTGCTCGGGACCTCCGGATAGGGCCGCATGTCGCGGACTGGTGCGCGATTTGCACCCTCTCGATCCACAGGTAGTGTTGCTAGGATCGAAAGAGGGAGCAAACGAACGGGATGGCGTATTTCACGCAGCAGCTGATCAACGCCCTCACGCTCGGCGCCATCTATGGCCTGATCGCCATCGGCTACACGATGGTTTACGGCATCATCGGCATGATCAATTTCGCCCACGGCGATATTTTCATGATCGGTGCCTTCATCTCCCTGATCGGCTTTATGATCTGCACCATGGTGGGCATCAACTCGGCCCCGGTCGCCATCCTGCTGGTGCTGCTGCTGTCCATGGTCTTCACCGGCGTCTACGGCTGGACGATCGAGCGCGTCGCCTACCGGCCGTTGCGCGGGTCGTTCAAATTGGCGCCGCTGATCTCGGCGATCGGCGTGTCGATCCTGCTGGAGAACTACGTCCAGCTTGCACAAGGCGCGCGCCCCAAGCCGGCCGGCTCGGTGGTGCAGGGCGGCTATAACCTGTTCAGCGCCGACGGTTTCGACGTCCGCGTCACCTGGCTGCAGATCATCATCGTCGTGGTGACGGTGCTACTCATGGCCGGTTTCTCCTGGCTCATCGCCGCCACGCCGCTCGGCCGCCAGCAGCGGGCCTGCGAGCAGGACATGAAGATGGCGTCGCTGCTGGGCGTCGATGTCGACCGCACCATCTCGCTGACCTTCGTCATGGGCTCGGCCCTGGCCGCCGTCGCCGGCATGCTGTTCCTGATGTACTACGGCGTCGTCGACTTCTTCATCGGCTTCCTCGCCGGCATCAAGGCGTTCACGGCCGCGGTGCTGGGCGGCATCGGCTCGCTGCCGGGCGCCATGCTGGGCGGGCTGCTGATCGGCCTGATCGAGGTCTTCTGGGCCGGTTACTTCTCGAGCGAGTACAAGGACGTCGCCGTCTTCGCGATCCTGGTCCTGGTGCTGATCTTCCGACCTTCCGGTCTGCTCGGCAAACCGGAGATCGAGAAGGTCTGATGGGCGATCGTCTTCCCGCGCTATTGAAAGACTCCGCCCTGACGGCACTGGTGGCCGGCGCGCTCGGCCTGTTCATCGTCGGCTTCCGGACGACCGATGTCGGCAAGGGGCTGTTCTTCGACTATCAGTTTGTCGACCTCGGCATCGCCATGGCGACGATCTTCTTCGGACGGCTCGGCCTGCACTTCGCATCGATGGGACTGAAGTGGCCGGCCTTTGCGCTCGGTACGGCGCTGGGTCTGGTCGGCGCATCGCCGCTCAGGCTGCCGTCGACCTTCCTGCACTGGTTCGTGGTGATCGCCGGCGTGCTGATCATCCTGCGCACGATCTGGCCGTGGGCCAATGCGGCGCTGGCAACTGCGCGGCATTCGGAGCGAGGTAGGGCGTTCGGCCAGCGCGGCGCCAAGTGGTTCGGCACGGTTCTCCTGATCGCGGCAGTCCTGCTGCCGTTCTCGCCATTCTCCAATCAAAAGAACATGGACCTTGCCGTCCTGATCCTGACCTACGTGATGCTGGGCTGGGGGCTGAACATCGTGGTTGGGCTCGCCGGCCTGCTCGACCTGGGTTACGTCGCCTTCTACGCAGTCGGTGCCTATTCCTACGCGCTGCTCAGCACGCAGTACGGCCTGAGCTTCTGGGCGGTGCTGCCGCTGGCCGGCATGTTCTCGGCGACCTTCGGCCTACTGCTGGGCTTTCCGGTGCTGCGGCTGCGCGGCGACTATCTCGCGATCGTCACCATGGGTTTCGGCGAGATCATCCGGCTGGTGCTGCTGAACTGGGTCGATCTCAGCAACGGCCCGGCGGGTATCGGCGGCATTCCGGGCCCGACCTTGTTCGGCGCGGTGTTCGCCGAGACGGCGCCGGCCGGCAAGCAGACTTTCGCGCAGATGATGAACATCCCGTTCAGCGCCAACCAGCGCCTGATCTACCTTTATTACATCATCCTGCTGCTGGCGCTGGTGACCAACTTCTTCACCCAGCGAATCCGCCGCCTGCCGGTCGGCCGCGCCTGGGAAGCGCTGCGCGAGGACGAGACGGCCTGCAAGGCACTCGGCATCAACCCGACCAACACCAAGCTCACCGCCTTCGCGGTCGGCGCGATGTTCGCGGGCTTCGCGGGCTCATTCTTCGCCGCCAAGCAGCGCTTCATCAGCCCGGAGAGCTTCACCTTCATCGAATCGGCGATCATCCTGTCGATCGTCGTGCTGGGCGGCATGGGCAGCCAGATCGGCGTCGTGCTGGCGGCGGTGCTGCTGATCGGCCTGCCGGAATGGTTCCGCGATCTCGGCGCCTACCGCATGATCGTGTTCGGCCTCGCCATGGTGCTGATCATGGTATTCCGTCCGCGCGGCCTGATCGCCCATCGTGAGCCGTCGATCCGATTGCATCCGGTGCGGGCCGGACCATGAGCATGGGCGCCCAGTCGCTGATCGAGGTCGAGCACCTCACCATGCGCTTCGGCGGCCTGCTGGCGGTCGACGACGTGTCCTTCGCTGCAGGGCCACGCCAGATCACCGCCATCATCGGTCCCAATGGGGCGGGCAAGACGACGGTCTTCAACTGCATCACCGGCTTCTACAAGCCGACGGTCGGGCGGCTCACCCTGCGCGGCGATCAGAACTACCTGCTCGAGCGCATGCTGGGCCACGAGGTTGGCCAGAAGGCGAGGGTGGCTCGCACCTTCCAGAATATCCGCCTGTTTCCCGGCATGACGGTTCTGGAGAACCTGCTGGTGGCGCAGCACAACAAGCTGATGCGCGCCTCGGGCATGAGCATCTTTGGTCTGCTTGGCCTGAAGCGTTATCGCACCGCCGAGGCGGCGGCGATCGACAAGGCGCGCGCCTGGCTGGAGCGCATCCGGCTCCTCCCCGATGCCGACCGCCCGGCGGGCGAACTGCCCTATGGCGCGCAGCGGCGCCTCGAGATCGCGCGGGCGATGTGCACCGATCCGCAGCTTCTCTGCCTCGACGAGCCGGCGGCAGGACTGAACCCGCGCGAATCCGCCGAGCTCAACGAGCTGCTGGTCTCGATCCGCGATCTGGACGGCATCGGCGTGCTGCTGATCGAGCACGACATGAGCGTGGTGATGCGCATCTCCGACCACATCGTCGTGCTCGATTACGGCCGCAAGATCGCCGAAGGCGTGCCGGACCTGGTGCGCAACGATCCGGCGGTGATCCGCGCCTATCTCGGCACGGCCGAGGATGGGCCCGATGCTTGAAGTGAGGGGCGTCGCCACCTTCTACGGCGCCATCCAGGCGCTGCACGGCGTCGACCTCGACGTCGCCAAGGGCGAGATCGTCACCCTGATCGGCGCCAACGGCGCGGGCAAGTCGACCCTGCTGATGACGGTGTGCGGCAATCCCCGTGCGCGCGCGGGGAGCATCAAGCTCGATGGCGAGGACATCACCCGGCTGCCGACGCACGAGATCGTCCGCCGCGGCGTCGCCCAGGTGCCCGAGGGCCGGCGCATCTTCCCGCGCATGACGGTATTCGAGAACCTGCAGATGGGCGCGGCGCTGGGCGACCCGGCCCACTTCCAGCAGGACCTCGACCGCGTCTTCGAGATGTTCCCGCGGCTTGCCGAGCGGCGCGAGCAGCGCGGTGGCACCCTGTCGGGTGGCGAGCAGCAGATGCTGGCGATCGGCCGCGCGCTGATGAGCCGGCCGCGGCTCTTGCTGCTCGACGAGCCGTCGCTCGGCCTTGCTCCGTTGATCGTGCGGCAGATCTTCGATGCGATCGCCAAGATTGCTCGAGAGGAGGGCGTCACCATCTTCCTGGTCGAACAGAACGCCTTCCACGCACTGCGGCTCGCCCATCGCGGTTACGTGCTGGTCAACGGCCGGGTGCGCCTGAGCGGCACCGGCCGCGAACTGCTGGCCAATCAGGAAGTGCGCGCGGCCTATCTCGAGGGCGGCCACGCATGACGCTCAGCCCGTTCGACATGTTCATGTCCGACTGGTTCGGCGACACCCTGGCGATGGTGCTGCTGTTCAACATGGTGCTGGTCGGCGGGGCGTCCTATGCGACAGGGCAAGGCGTCGCCTCGACCTGGCGGCCGTGGCGGCAGCTCGTCGTCTACGCGGCGCTTCTTTCGGCGGGATTGCGCTTTTTCGATTACGCCCTGGGCGGCGGCGAGCTCGGGTCGATCGGCGGGTTTCTGCTGGGCTGGCTTGTGCAATTGGCGATCGCCAGCCTTGCCTACCGACTGACTCGCGCGCGGCAAATGGTTCGCCAATATCCGTGGCTCTACCAGCGCAAAGGCTTGCTGGGCTGGGAGGAGCGGAATTAAGCTTCGGGCAATCTCCACGTTCGTGGAGGCCCAATAAGGGAGACGTCGATGAAGAGGTTTTACGGCAGTCTGGCGGTTGTCGCGCTTGCACTCGCCGCCACGCCCGCTTTTGCCCAGATCAAGATCGCTTCGGTTGGCCCGATGACCGGCCAGTACGCCGCGTTCGGCGAGCAGCTGAAGAAGGGCGCCGAAATGGCCGTCAAGGACATCAACGCCGCCGGCGGCGTCAACGGCCAGAAGCTCGAGCTGCAGATCGGCGACGATGCCTGCGATCCCAAGCAGGCGACCGCGGTCGCCAACAAGCTCGCTGCCGACAAGGTCGTGTTCGTGGCCGGCCACTACTGCTCGGGCAGCTCGATCCCGGCGTCGGACATCTACAAGGAAGCCAAGATCCTGCAGATCACGCCGGCCTCGACCAACGTCAAGCTGACCGACGACGCTTTCACCAAGGGCAACACCACGGTGTTCCGCACCTGCGGCCGCGACGACGTGCAGGGCTCGACCGTCGGCAACTACATCCTGAAGTATCACAAGGGTAAGAAGATCGCGATTCTCAACGACAAGTCGCCGTACGGCAAAGGTGTCGCCGACGAGACCAAGAAGGCCTTGAACAAGGGTGGCATGAAGGAAGCGATGTACGAGTCGTACAACG
Source organism: Reyranella sp. (assembly GCA_036493235.1). Classification (GTDB taxonomy): domain Bacteria; phylum Pseudomonadota; class Alphaproteobacteria; order Reyranellales; family Reyranellaceae; genus Reyranella. The sequence goes on along the minus strand of DASXQC010000547.1, from coordinate 2,212 downwards.
ACACCGACAAGGACTTCACCGCGCTGATCAACAAGATGAAGCAGGGCAAGATCGACATCATCGTGCTCGGCGGCTACCACACCGCCGCGGCGCTGCTGATCAAGCAGTCGCGCGAGCAGGGCTTCGGCGCGCAGATGGTCGGCTTCGACTCGCTCGAGGATGCCGAGTTCGGCAAGCTGGGCGGCGCGGCCACCGACGGCGTGCTGATGTCGTTCCCGCCGAAGGCCGAGGACGACCCTAAGAATGCCGAACTGGTGAAGAAGTTCCGCGACTCCGGCTACGAGCCGGCCGGCTACACGCTGTTCACCTACGCCGCCGTGAAGGTGTGGGCCGACGCCGCCACCAAGGCCAAGTCGATCGAGGCTGACAAGGTCGCCGCCGCGCTGCGCTCCGGCACCTACGACTCCGCGGTCGGCCCGCTGACCTACGACCAGAAGGGCGACATCAAGAACCCGGTCTATGACATCTATGTCTGGAAGGACGGCAAGTCCCATCCGGCGACCAAGTAAGCGGCATCCCGCGAGGAAGGGCCCGGCTTGCCGGGCCCTTTCTTTGTGCCCAGCGGCGTCGACCCGACCCGCGTAAAGATTGTAATCTTGGCGATGGCTATATTGATTGCAAGGGCAGCGCTGGCGCATGGCGACGCAGCCATCCGGGCAGGGCGCGGTTTTCCCAGCCGATTCAATGTCTTGTGGTTAGCCCAACACGATTTTGCGTACTCGTGACAGTTGGGCCCCCGATATGGTATCGACGGACTCAATCTGTAGAGGGGCGCGTTTCATCGAATGGCAGGGGCCAGGATTGCGGTCGCGTCGGACCATGCCGGCTTCGACCTGAAGGAGATTCTGAAGAGCGACCTGCAAGAGGCAGGTTACGCTGTGCTTGATCTTGGCACCAATTCCACCGCCTCGGTCGACTATCCGGACTACGGCGCCGCCATGGGCGAGGCGATCGCCAGCGGCAAGGCCGAGCGCGGCGTCATCGTCTGCGGCTCGGGCATCGGTATCTCGATCGCCGCCAATCGCAATCCCCGGGTCCGCGCCGTCCTGGCGCACGACACGACCTCGGCCCGGCTGTCACGCGAACATAACGATGCCAACGTCGTGGCATTCGGTCAGCGGCTGATCGGTATCGAGGTGGCGCGCGAGGCGCTCAAGGTCTTCCTCGCCACCGCGTTCGAAGGCGGCCGCCACGCCGGCCGCGTCGCCAAGCTTTCCGGAGTATCGAAATCATGAGTCAGGCTGCCGCGAAGCACGACACGCCGCTGCCCATGTTCACCCAGAGCCTCGCCGAGGCCGATCCGGCGATCGAGGCCGTGCTGAAGGGGGAACTGCATCGCCAGCAGGAGCAGATCGAGCTGATCGCGTCGGAGAACATCGTCTCGCGCGCCGTGCTCGAGGCGGCGGGCTCGGTGCTGACCAACAAGTATGCCGAGGGCTATCCCGGCCGTCGCTACTACGGCGGTTGTGAGGAAGTCGACAAGGCCGAGCAGCTTGCGATCGACCGCGCCTGCAAGCTGTTCGGTTGCTCCTTCGCCAACGTCCAGCCGCATTCCGGCGCGCAGGCGAACCAGGCCGTCTTCATGGCGCTGCTAAAGCCCGGCGACACCTTCCTCGGCATGGCGCTCGACCAGGGTGGCCATCTCACCCACGGCTCGCCCGCCAACCAGTCGGGCAAGTGGTTCAAGGTCGTGTCCTACGGCCTCAAACCCGACACCCACCTGATCGACTACGAGGCGATGGAAGAGGCGGCGCGGCGCGAGAAGCCGAAGCTGATCATCGCCGGCGCCTCGGCCTATTCGCGCCAGATCGACTGGGCGCGCTTCCGCAAGATCGCGGACGAAGTCGGCGCCTTCTTCATGGTCGACATGGCGCACTATGCCGGCCTGATTGCCGCCGGCGTCTATCCGAGCCCGCTGCCGCACGCGCATGTCGTGACCACCACCACGCACAAGACGCTGCGCGGCCCGCGTGGCGGCATGGTCCTTTCGACCGACACCGAGCTCGGCAAGAAGATCAACTCGGCGGTGTTCCCCGGCCTGCAGGGCGGCCCGCTGATGCACATCATCGCCGCCAAGGCGGTGGCGCTGGGCGAGGCGCTGCGGCCGGACTTCAAGACCTACGCGCGCCAGGTCATCGACAACGCGCAGGCGCTCGCCGCGTCGCTCACCGAGCGCGGGCTGAAGATCATCTCGGGCGGCACCGACAGCCAC
>DASXQC010000546.1:0-2959 GCA_036493235.1 Reyranella sp. | reverse complement strand
CGTGAAGCTGCGCGAGGGCGTGAAGTTCCACGACGGTCAGCCGATGACCGCCGACGACGTGGTCTATTCGGTCGACGAGATCTGGAAGAAGTACGCCGCGACGGCATCGATGACCGACTACACGGGCATCGAGGCGCCCGAAGCCGGCCGGGTGATCGTCAAGTTCGGCAAGCCGATGCCGCAGTTTACCTTCGCCTCACTGTTGAGCGGCCCGGCGAGCTACATCGTGCCGAAGCACGTTTATGCCGGCAGCGACCCGGCCGGCAATCCGGCCAACAATGCGCCGATCGGCACGGGGCCATGGAAGTTCAAGGCGTGGGTGCGCGGCAGCCACTTCGAGTATGTCCGCAACGACGACTACTGGCGGCCGGGCTTCCCCTACATGGACCGCCTGATCCTGCGCTTCGTGCGCGATCCCGCCGGCCGCGCCGCCGCGATCGAGAGCGGTGAGATCCAGATCGGCGTATTCGACGCGATCGCCGCGGCCGACATCAAGCGCCTGACCGCCACGCCCAAGCTCATCGCCACCACGCACGGCTACGAAGAGGCGGTGTGGGCGACGACGATGGAATGCAACTGCCGAAAGCCGCTGTTCGCCAAGCGCGAGGTGCGGCAGGCGATGTTCTTTGCGGTCGATCGCGAGCGGATCGCCAAGACGGTCTACTACGGCTATGCGCGGCCGGGCACGAGCCCGATCTTCTCGCCCAACACCGAGTTCTATTCACCCGACACGTTCAGCACGGCCTACGACCCGAAGAAGGCCGCGGCGCTTCTCGACGCGGCGGGCCACAAGAGGCCGGCCAAGGGCACGCGCTTCGGCATCACCCTCGTTGCGGGCGGTTGGTTCGCCGACAACGCCAGAGTCGCCGACATTGTGAAGCATGGGCTGGAGGAGGTCGGCATCACCGTCACCCTCGCGGTGCCCGAGCGCGCGGCCGCGATCAAGCGCCTCTACACCGACTACGACTTCGACCTCGCGATCTCCAATCAGGAGAATCCGTCCGAGCCGGTGCCGACCACGACCCAGTACTTCACCACCGACGGCATCAGGAAGGGCGTGCCGTTCCGGAACGCCTCGGGCTTCTCCTCGGCAGACATGGATGCGCTGGTCGAGAAGATCAGGGTCGAGACCGAGCCGGCCCGGCGCCGCTCGCTGGTGGTCGACTTCCAGCAGCTCGCCGCGCAGGAGGCGTGCAATCTGCCGCTGGCCGAGGTCCAGACGAGCACCATCGCCAGCGCCCGGGTGCGGAACTACGCCAGCGATCCCAACACCCTCGCGGCAAGCTGGCACGACATCTGGCTGGCCGCCTAGCTCTCGGCTACGTTCGATCCGATCCTGAGGCGGGCGGAGAGAGATAGAGACTCGTGGCGCGGCACATTCTGGGAGTCCTGGGCGTCGCTGCAGTCGCCGTGGTCGCGCTGCTGGCCTTCGCCTACCGGCCCAACCTCGCCCCGATCGCACCGCCCGCTACTGCGAGCTTCTCCGCCGACGTGATCGCTGCCGGCGAGACGCTGGCGGGCGCCGGCAACTGCATCAACTGCCACACCGCGCCGGGCGGGCCAGCCAATGCCGGCGGCAAGGTGATCCACACGCGGGTCGGTCGCTTCTATTCGCCCAACCTCACGCCCGACCCCGAGACCGGCATCGGCACGTGGTCGGAAGCGGCGTTCACGCGCGCGCTGCGCGAGGGCGTGTCGCGCGATGGCCGCCATCTCTTTCCGGTATTCCCCTACCCGCACTACTCCCAGCTCACCGACGCCGACATCAAGGCGCTCTACGCCTACTTCATGACCCGGACGCCGGTGAAGGCACCGAACCGGCCCAACACCATCCTGTTCCCGCTCGACATCCGACCGCTCCAGGCCGTGTGGAAGGCCCTCTTTTTCAAGCCTGGCCCCTATCTTCCCGATCCCGGCCACGATGCGCATTGGAATCGCGGCGCCTACCTCGCCGAGGCGGTCGCGGCCTGCGCCGACTGCCACACCGACCGCAACGGCGTCGGCGCCGAGCAGGTCGGCCATCCCTATGCCGGTGCGCCGATCGAGGGCTGGTACGCGACCTCGCTCGACATCAGCCCCTCGCCCGCGCGCTGGACCGGGGACGAGTTCTTTGCCTTCCTGCGCCGGGGCGAGAGCCCGCCGCACGGCGTGGCCACGGGGCCAATGCGCGCCGTGGTGCGCGGCCTCGCCAAGCTGCCTGACGAGGACCTGCGGGCCATGGCGACCTACTTCATCAGCCTCAACCGGCCGTCCGGGCGAGCACCGGAACCCGACATCGCTCGAGCCCTGTCGCCAGTCCCGCCGACGACGGACGAGCACAAGCGCGGCGAGGCGCTCTATCTCGCGAACTGTGCCGCCTGCCACGGCGCGCCGGGCCAGCCGCCGACCGTCGCCCATTCGCCGCTCGGCTTGAGCGAGGCGCTGTGGAACCCCTACCGGCCGTACAATCTCCTGCTGACCATGCTCGACGGCATCGACGGCCACGACGGCCTGCCGGGGGCGATGCCGGCCTTCCGCGACAAGCTCAGCAACGACGACCTCATCGCGATCGCGGGCTACCTGCGCAGTTCCTACACCACGCTGCCGCAATGGGGCCTGCTCGAGGGGACCACCACGGAGGCCACGCGGAACGATCCGCTATCGCTGCGCTGAGTTTTGTCTAGAGCGATTTTCACTCAGATGGAACCGCGCCCGCACGATCGTCACTTGTCCCATCGGCCCGCTGGCGCGGTTTCATCTGAGTGGAAATGCGCGCACGGGCGATATTTGTTGCAGCAGGCATATTCCGTCCGGCCGATTCCGGCCGGACGGAATATGTTCTAAGATCGCCCGCATGCTGCTGCGTCGCTTCTCATTTGCCGCCGTCCTCGTCCTGCTCTCGGGCACGGCATCGGCCCAGACCATGGAATTCGGCTGCCCCAAGCCGGGCACGACCTTCGCGTTCGACAGCGGCACCAGC
>DASXQC010000545.1:0-8591 GCA_036493235.1 Reyranella sp. | reverse complement strand
GCTGCCCGGCACCATGTAGGCCGCGACCGCCGCCGCCGAGCCGCCGGACGAGCCGCCCGGCACCAGCTTGCGGTTGTCGCCGCGCCGCTTCCACGGATTCTCGACGCCGCCGAAATGGCTGGTCATGTTCGACGAGCCCATCGCGAACTCGTCGAGGTTGGTCTTGCCGACCATCACCGCGCCCGCCTTCCAGAGGTTGGTCGTGACGGTGCTCTCGTACTGCGGGACGAAGCCTTCGAGGATGTGGCTCCCGGCCGTGGTCTGCACGCCCTCGGTGCAGAACAGATCCTTGATCGCGAGCGGCACGCCTTCGAGCAGCCCGACCTGCCCCTTGGCGCGACGTTCGTCGGACGCCTTGGCCATCGCTCGCGCCTTGTCCGGCGTCTCGGTGATGAAGGCGTTGAGCGCGCGATGCACGTCGAGCTTCTTGAGATGCGCGTCGGTCACCTCGAGCGAGCTGGCTTCTTTCTTCGCCATCGCCGCCGATAGCTCGGCGAGCGTGAGATCGGTGAGCGCTGCCATGGCCTACTCCACCACCTTCGGCACGGTGAAGAAGCCGCCGGCATGCTTGTCGGTCGAGTCGATGTAGACGGCGCCGCCTGGCGCGTTGGCCAGCACCTTCTCGGCGATGCCGCCGTCGGTCACCTTGTCCTGGCGCATCGGCAGCGTGACATCCGACACACTGGCGAGCGGCGCCACGTTGGCCGTGTCGACCTCGTTCAGTTGCTCGATCCAGGCAAGAATCCCCGACAGCTCGCCGGCCAGCGGCTCGAGCTCCTCGTCAGGCACCTTCAGACGGGCCAAACGCGCAATGCGCGCCACCGTCTCCTTGTCGAGCGACATAAACGACTCCGGAAATTGCGGAATTGCCGGGGTTGGTACTCGTTTTGCGCCCCTGGCTCAATGGGTACAGGAAAGGTCGCCTTCCTGGCAGTTCAGCTGCTTCTCCAGCTGGCCGACCCGTTCCTGGGTCAGCCGCGCCTGGCAGTACGTCTCGACCATCCCATGGACGCTGCCGCCGACCGTCCCCATGGTCTCGAACACGCACTCCTGGTCCCGGAAACGCAGCCAACTCACCTGGGCCTCGCGCAGCTTGGCGCCATGGTCGGGCGGCAGCTTCGCCATCAAGGCGCGATAGACCTCGTTGAGGCGCTTGTCGGCCTTTCCGAACTCCTGGCCCGCCTGCTGGTTGAGCTCCATCTGCGATTGGGCCAAGGCCGGCAACGCAAGCGCGATTATCGCCAGACCAACGGTCAACCGTTTGAGGAGGTCCCTCATCGCAGTTCCTTGGTCATGAAGATGCGGCTGGTACCCGGCGGGTCGCACGGAATCTCGCCGAACACCCGCCAGCCGTACTTCTTGTAGAAGTCCGGCGCCTGGAAGCTGATCGTGTAGAGCACCGCCGCCTTGCAGCCGCGCTTGCGGCCTCCCTCCTCGGCCATCGCCAGCAGCCGTTGGCCCATCCCGCCGCCGCGCAGGGTTTTGGGGAGGTAGACGAGATCGAGGAACAGCAGCCCGAGCGACGAGCGCCCGCTGATGCCGCCGATGGTCCTGCCGTCGGCGTCCTTCACCAGCACGGCGAGCGGCTTGTGGTCGTGAATGCCGGTCTGCTCGACATTGTAGGCGCCGAGACCCTGGCCGATCACCGCGACATCGTCGGGATCGGGCGCCTCGGTCACGACGATGGTCGGTTCGCTCACGTCAATCCTCTTGCCGCAGTAGGTCGCGCATGGTGCGGCCACGATATTCCATGCGCACCAGGCCGCGGCGCTGCAGCTCGGGCACGACCAGGTCGACGAACTCCTCGATCGCGCCGGGGCAGTAGATCGGCGACAGCATGAAGCCGTCGCCGCCGGCCTCCTGGAGGAACGCCTCCATCTGGTCGGCGATGGAGTTGGGCGTACCGACGAATTGCGGCAGGCCGACGCTCTGACCGTGGCGCTGCGCCACCTCGCGCAAGCTGAGCGATTCGCCCGACGGCTTGCGGAAGCGGCTCTTGAGCCGCTGCAGCTCGGGCTCGGTGCGGTCGGCCATCGGCGCCTCGAGGTCGATTTTGGACAGGTCGTAGTCGGCATGCGCCGACAGGATCGTCATGCCGCCTTCGAGCGGCACCAGCTGGTTGTGCTCCTCCTGCTTCTCGCGCGCCTCGGCTTCGGTCGCACCGATGACCGGCTGCATGCCGAACAGGATACGGCAATGCTCCGGCGACCGGCCGAGCTCGGTCATGCGGCCCTTGATGGTGTCGAAGTAGCGCTTGGCGTCCTGCGCCCGCGGCTGGATGGCGAAGATCGCGTCGGCATACTTGGCGGCAAAGTCGATGCCCTTGGGCGAGGTACCGGCCTGCAGGATCACCGGACCGTCCTGCGGCGAGCGCACGACGTTGAGCGGCCCGCGCGACTTGAAGAACTCCCCTTTGTGCTCGATGCGACGGATCTTGCTCGAGTCGGCGAACTGCGCGCCATCGCGATCCATCACCACTGCGTCCTCGTCCCAGCTTCCCCACAGCTTGCGGCAGACCTCGATGAATTCGTGCGCGCGGTCGTAGCGCTGGTCGGCCGGCGGCCGGTCGACGCCGAAATTGGCGTCCTGGTTGTGGTTGATCGAGGTGACCACGTTCCAGCCGGCGCGGCCCTCGGTGAGATGGTCGAGCGTTGCCCACAGCCGCGCGGCGTAGAACGGGTGGTGCTGGCTGACCGAGAAGGTCGAGGCGACGCCGATGTGCTGCGTCACCGCCGCCATATAGGACAGCAGCGGGATCGGATCGTGCTCGGGCGCTTGCGCCGCGTAGCGCAACGCCGGATCGAGCGAGCCACGATAGGTGTCCGAGATGTAGTTGAGGTCGGCGAAGAACACCATGTCGAACATCCCGCGCTCGCAGACGCGGGCGATGTGCTGGTAAAGCCCCGGCCGCGCCCAGTCGTAGCCGGCTGCCGCGGTCCTGGGATGCCGCCACATGGCGAGGCTGTGATAGGTCGGCCCGTGCACCAGGAACTGGGCGAGATGCATCATCGCCATGGTCAGTCGCCGCCCGACGCCGTGATCGTGGTCGGCGTCGCCATGCGCTGCGCCGCCACCGCCGCGATCGCGGCGCGGATCTCAGGCCGCTGATCGAGCAGGCGATTGAAGTCGCGCTTCGACAGCGCCAGCAGGTGGCTGTAGCCGTCGGAGATCACGTCGGCATTGCGCGGCTTGTTGTCGAGCAGGCCCATCTCGCCGAAGAAGTCGCCCTCGTGCAGCTGCGCGCCGCCACCCTCGCGCTCTACCGTCACCTCTCCCGCCGCAATGAAGTACATGGCGTCGGGCCGGCTGCCGGTCTCGATGATCTTCTCGTTGGGCAGCGCCACCACGGCGCGCAGATGGCGGCTGAGCGCCGTCAGCCCCTCCTTGTCGAGGCCGGCAAACAGCGACACGCGGGCGATCATCGCCTGCAGCTCGAGGCCGAGGTTGAGCGCCGGCCGGTCGGCGATCGCATCGCGCCGCCTGTTGAGCTCACGGCGCAGGTCGGCGTAGACCTCGCGGCCGATGATCGATTCGCGCAGCCGGCGGGCGTACTCGGCGGCCTCCAGCCGGATCGCCGCGCGCTCGAGCTGGCGGTCGCGGATCGATTCGGCATAGCCCGGATACTGCAGGACCAGCGCGTGCAGCGAGAGCGCCACCAGCGCCTGGCGGTCGCCGATCACCTCGCCCAGCTGCTGCTCGGTGTCGGCGCCGAGCAGGTCGCCGATCGAATGCACGTTGAACAGCGCGAGCTCCGCCAGCACGTCCTGCTGCACCAGCAGGATCTCGAATCGATCGGCCAGGCGCTCGGTCAGCAGACGGTCGATGCCGAGGCGCCGCTGCAGCCACAGCGCCAGCCGGAAGGTGCTGTCGGGCAGCGCGAAGGTGCGGATGACCTCCTGGTAGCCCTCGGCGCCCCGGGCGCGCACCGCATCGACCAGGCGGTCGGCGCGCGCCATCAGGGTGGCGACCATGCGGCGCGACAGCGTCTGCTGCTCGAACTGCTCGAGATAGAGCTCGCGCTCCTGGGTGCAGAGCGTCACCAGGCCGACCGTGAGGCGCTCGTCCGCATCGAGCGCCAGATCGGCCGGCGCTGCGTCGACCGATTCGTCACCGGCGGACAGCGGATCGACGTCGATGCCCTCGACCCGCGTATTGTGCTCGCGGATGATCTGCTGCATGTGGTGCGTGACGTTGATGCGCGACAGCGCCAGCACGCGGTCGCGCAGCGCGAGCTCCAGCCGGGTCAGCTTGTCGAGCCCCAATACGCGCATCACCAGGCCGAGCGTGGTGGCGTTGACGAACAGCGTGAACAGCACGAACAGGGTCGCCAGCACCGCGGCGAACTCTCGGACGTCGTCCGACAGCCGGCCGTCGCTCGCCGCGACCATGGCCAGCACGATCGTCACCGCGCCGCGCAGGCCGCCCCACACCAGAATCACCTTGTAGCGGCGGTCGACCGGCTCGACGAGGCGGCCCATCTCCAGCACCGGCAGCATGCCGAACATGACGATGATGCGGGCGACGAACGCGCCCAGCGCCACCGCGGCCAGGCCGCTGACATAGAGCCAGCTGATCTTCGGCAGCACATTAGCGGCCAGCATCGAGGCCAGGATGAAGATCAGGCAGTTGCTCCAGAAGTCGAGCTGGGTCCAGAGCTGCTTCAGCGCCGTCCAGCGTTTGGGGTGCAGGTGGGTGGGCCCGTAAGCGGCGACGGTGAGCGCCGCCACGACGACGGCGATCACACCCGAGACATGAAGGTAGTGGTCGGCGACCACGTAGGCGGCATAGGCGAGGCTCACGGTGATCGAGGCGATGGCGGCATCCGAATCGCCCAGCCGCGGCAGGACCAGCATCGCCACGCGCGCCAGGCCGAAGCCGAACACAACGCCGCCCAGGAACTCGCGGGCGAAGGCGACCAGCGGGTTGGCGACGTCGCCGGACACCGACCGGACGACGTCCGGATCGCCGCCCTGGCGCAGCACGAAGGTGATGAAGAAGCCGAACGCGGCAATCGCGACCGCGTCGTTGAACAACGATTCGCCCTCGGCGAGGATCGACAGCCGCTTGGGTGCGCCGACCTCGCGGAAGATGCCGATCACCGCCGCCGGATCGGTGGTCGAGACGACCGCGCCCAGCAGCAGGCAGACCGCGATGTCCATGCCGGTCGCGAGGTGCACCGAGCCGGCGACGACGGCGATGCAGACCAGCACCGCGACGATCGCCAGCAGCAGGACGGCGAACACCTCGTCGAACAATCGGCGCACGTCGATGGTCAGGCCGGCCGTGAACAGCAGCGGTGGCAGGAACAGCGGCAGGAAGATGTCGGTCGCGACCTCGAGCCGGTCAAGCTCGGTGAAGATGTCGGCGATCGGCCCGAAGTTGTGGCCCTGCGCGTTGATCCAGGTGCCGAGGAAGCCCAGGCCCATGCCGGCGATCGCCAGCAGCACGGTGTGCGGCAGGCGCATGCGCTCGGCGAGCGGCACCAGCAGGCTGGCGAGCGTCAGCACCATCGCGATGGCAAGCAGGGCGTGGATCGATTCGCTCAAATGCTTTTACTCGAGGGGGTACTCGGGGGGCTTCTTGCTCGGGACGAACTTACCTTGCGGGACGGGCCTGTCAGCTTATAACCGCGCCATGGCGATCGTCGAATTCGACGAACTCAGGGCGAACCTGCCGCGCGAAGGCCGGCTGATGGCGCTCGATGTCGGCAGCAAGACGGTCGGGATTGCCACGTCCGACGTGCTGCGCAGCCTCGCCACCCCGCTCACGACGCTGAAACGCAGCAAGCTCGCGGTTGACCTCGCGGCGCTGGCCGAGCTTGCCGCCAGGCACCAGGCGAAGGCTCTGGTGGTCGGCCTGCCACTCAACATGGACGGCACCGAGGGCCCGCGCTGCCAGTCGGTGCGCCAGTTCGCGGCCAACCTCGAGCGGCACGGGCCACCGGCGCTCGCCACCCTGCCGGTGCTGTTCCAGGACGAGCGGCTCAGCACCGCCGCGGTCACGCGCGGCATGATCGACGACTACGACATGAGCCGCGCCAAGCGCGCCGAGCGGGTCGACGCCGCCGCCGCCGCCTGGATCCTCGAAAGCGCCCTCGCCCGCCTGCGCTAGGATTTCATTGGACCGCGCGCATCCTGCGCGCGGTCCAATGAGTCATTTGAGGACGATGTCGTGGGTCAGCCGCTCGGGCTGGCCACCGGCCGTGCGCACGTCGAACGCGAGTTCCCAGCTTCCAGCCTTGGGCAGCATCAGCCCCTCGACGCGGTAGCGGCCGTTGTCCTCGGACCGGACGCGCGGCGTGGCCGCGGGCGTGGCCTCGTCCAGGGTCACGACGACATCGACCAGCTCGGCCGGCTCACCGGCCTTGGTGCAAACGTTCATCAGCAGCGCGAACGGCTCGCCAACCTCGACGCGCATCGGCTCGGGCCGCAGGGCCAGCATGTAGCGTTCGGAGAAGATGACGATGCCCGTGCCGTGCCCGAGATCGAGCGGGCAGTCGGCCGCCGAGGCCGCGCCCGGCAGGATCAGGAAGAGCAGTGCCGCGATCGCAGCCTTCATCGCGCGCTCCCCTTCTTTGCGCTCGCCGTTTTCGCGCTCCACGCGTAGTTGAAGCTGATCGAGATACGCTCACCGGCATAGCGCGCGGGCGGTACCTCGTGGCGCAGCCAGCTCTCGAACAGGATGACGTCGCCCGCTCTGGCCGGAACGCTGACGAACGCGCGGCCGGGGGGTGCCGCCATCATCTTGCTGAGCCGCGGGTCCTCGAACTTCAACGCGCCGGCTCCCTTCGGCACCTGGACATAATAGGTGCCGCTGATGAACGACGTCGGATGCAGATGCAGGGAATGCACCACGCCGGCCGGCATCACGTTCAGCCAGCAGTCGGTCATGGCGAGCGTGCGGCCGCGCAGATCGTAGGGCAGCCGGCGCGCAAACGTCTTCACATGCGCATCGAGGCGTCGCGCCAGTCCGGCAAAGACGGATGAAACCTGGTGCAGCCGGTCGAGCGAGCCGTAGGAGGTATAGCCGCCGAGATAGTGCTTCGCCGACCAGCGCTGGCCCGCGGTGTCGGAGGCGGCGAGTGCCTGGCATTCGTCGAGAAGTGTACGGTTGAAACGCGCACCGGCCATCTTCGCGAGGGCGGCGTGGTAGAGAAGTGTCGGAAACAAGGCTCTGATCGCCATAGCGTGATTATCGGTGAACGCGGAGCCTCGTGCTATGCTTTCGGCATGCTGACCCAGAAGCAAATCGACGACTACCGGCGCGACGGCTACCTGGTCATCCCGCGCCTGATCCAGGGCGAGCAGCTCGCCGAGCTGCGAGCACTCACCGACCGCATCGTCGCGGAGGCGCGCGGCGTCACCGAGAACGACGAGCTCTACGATCTCGAGCCCAGCCATACGGCGGCGCTGCCGCGGGTGCGGCGGCTGAAGCCGGTGATCTTCAAGCGCTACGCCTTCTTCCGGGAGCTGGTGCGCGAGCCCAAGATCGTCGCGATCCTGCAGCAGCTACTTGGCCCATCGATCCGCCTGTACGGCGGCAAGCTCAACATGAAATCGGCGAGCTACGGCTCGCCGGTCGAATGGCACCAGGACTGGGCGTTCTACCCGCACACCAACGACGACGTGCTGGCGACCGGCATCTACCTCGACGACTGCGATCTCGACAACGGCCCGCTGATGGTGATGCCCGGCACGCATCATGGCCCGACCTGGGATCATCACGCCGATGGCCGCTTCTGCGGCGCGATGGATCCGGCCGCCTGCGATCTCGATCTCTCCAAGGCGGTGCCGCTGATGGGGCCGGCCGGCTCGATGACCATCCATCACGCGCGGCTGGTCCACGGCTCGGCGCTCAACCGCTCCAACCGCCAGCGCCGACTCCTGTTGCACGAATACACCGCGGCCGACGCCTTCCCGCTGCTCGGCATCGGCAACTTCGATGAGTTCAACAGCAAGATGGTGGTCGGCGAGACCACCAACCAGCCGCGCATCGTGCCGGCGCCCGTGCGCCTGCCGCTGCCGCCCGCCGACCACCAGGGCTCGATTTACGAGAACCAGCGCGCCACCGGGAAGCGCTTCTTCTCGACCTTCGAGGACGCCCGTGTCTAAGACCCGGCGGGTCTTCCTGCTGGGCGGCGCCGCGACGCTGCTCCTGCCGTGGCGCGCCTCGGCGGCCGAGCAGCTCCATATCGGCGCGGCGCGCGGCAGCATCGATTTCTCGATCGGCGATTCCAAGATATTCCGCACCACCGGCTCGTTCAAGGAATGGCAGGGCATTGTGCTGGTCGACGACGCCGACGTGGCGCGCAGCACGGTCCAGGTCAACGTCAACACCGGCAGCATCCAGATGATGGACGCGCAGCAGTCGGAGATGCTGAAGGACACCGACTTCTTCGACGTCGCCAAGTTCCCGAAGATGACCTACGTGTCGAGCAGGGTCACCCGCATCAGCGACAGCACGCTCAAGGTCGAGGGCGCGGTCACGCTGCGCGGCATCACCCGGCCGATGGAGCTCGCGGTCTCGGTGACCGACCGCAAGCCCAACGCGGCGGCCGGCGCGCGCTACGCCCGCTTCCACGCCGAGGGCGT
>DASXQC010000544.1:0-3737 GCA_036493235.1 Reyranella sp. | reverse complement strand
CATGACGCCCAGCGCGTCGACCAGCAAGGCGCGGGCGGCGACGACGATCACGATCAGCCGCACGGCCAGCCGTATGCAGCTCGCCAGCACCTCGCCCACGGTCGGTACCTCGGTCGGCAGATGGCGAGCCCGGCGATGGATCAGCGTCTCCAGCAGCAGCAGCAGGATCAGCATCGACTCGACCGCGCCGAGGCCGCGCATCGCTGCCTCGTGCTCGGTGATGGCGGCATAGATGCCCGAAAGGCCAGCGACGACATAGAAGGCGATGCCGGCCACCCACCAGTCGCGGGCCATGGCGAGCTTCATCGGCCGGAACAGGTCCTTCTCGCTGACCATGCCGGCAAGCCAGGCCGCCATGTCGTGGCGCCAATGCCAGACCGTCCAGATCAGGCCGGCCCCGATGACCGGGATGTAGAGCACGACGGTCGCCCCGATCACGTTCGAGCCGGCGTGGGTGACGGTCTCGAACATCACGATGTGACGGGCCAGCATCGGCAGCAGGATGACCACGTTCATGCCGACCAGCAGGCGGCGCGCCGTCGCGTCGTCGACGGGCGCGATGCGCCCCTCCGCCGTCGAGGGATGCAGCCACGCACGAAAGACGAAATTGAACGCGCGCCAATAGACCAGGGCCACCAGCACCTGGTGGGCGACCTTGCCCTGCATCGACTCGCCGTCGCCGACCGTGTCCGCGACGAACCGCGCCGCCAGCCACAGCGCCACCAGCGCCAGGCCGTCGAGCCAGGCGGCGTGCAGGAAAGCGCGCAACGGCGACTCGCCCGCATGGCGGGCAAAAACGCCGTGGCGCCGGCTCTTCAACAGGAAGCGGACGGCGAACTCGGCAGCCAGGCCGGCCACGACGATGCCGACCAGCAGCATGGTCGTCCTGAGATCGAACTGCTCCGGCAGGGCGAGCAGGTAGCGACCGATCTTCGGAATGTGCTCGACAGTATGATCGAGACGATCCGACAGCATGGTCAGGAACGCCCCGAGCGCGCCGGCACCCGCGAGGGCATTGCTGATCGGAGGCGCAGATTGAGGCGCAGCCTGGGCCCAGGCGTCGGCGCCGGTCAGCGCGACGACCGGAAAAGCCAGCAGCAGCATACGTTTACGCATCATCCACGAAACCGTAGGCTAGAATGCCGCCCCTCGCCAGTGGGCCGCTTTCTGCTAGGCTCGGCTGCAAATTCAGTCTTGGAGAAAACGCCCGATGTTTGGCCTGATGCAGGATCGCCCGCTCCTGATCCAGCAGTTGATCGACCACGCCGCCCAGAACCATGGCGACACCGAGATCGTCTCGCGCACCGTCGAGGGCGGCCTCCACCGCTACACCTACAAGGACGCCCGGGTGCGGGCCAAGAAGGTCGCGGAGACGCTGCTGGCGCTGGGCATCGAGCCGGGCGACCGCATCGGCACCCTGGCTTGGAACGGCTACCGCCACTTCGAGCTCTACTACGGCATCTCGGGCATGGGCGGGGTCTGCCACACCATCAATCCGCGGCTGTTCCCCGAGCAGATCGTCTACATCGTGAATCATGCCGAGGATCAGCTCCTCTTCGTCGACCTCAACCTCCTGCCGCTGGTCGAGAAGCTCCACAGCCAGTTCAAGACCGTGCGACACGTCGTGGCCATGACCGATCGCGCGCACCTGCCGACGGACGTCAAGATCCCGAACCTGCTGGTCTACGAGGAGCTGATCGCGGACAAGCCCGGCACCTACGAATGGCCGACGTTCGACGAACGCACCGCCTCCTCGCTTTGCTACACCTCGGGCACCACCGGCAATCCGAAGGGCGTGCTCTACTCCCACCGCTCGACCGTGCTGCATGCCTATGGCGCGGCGCTGCCCGACACGCTCGGCCTCTCCGCCCGCTCGGTGGTGCTGCCGGTCGTGCCGATGTTCCACGTCAACGCCTGGGGTCTGCCCT
This sequence comes from Reyranella sp., assembly GCA_036493235.1. GTDB lineage: Bacteria > Pseudomonadota > Alphaproteobacteria > Reyranellales > Reyranellaceae > Reyranella. Next base: position 1,809 of record DASXQC010000544.1, on the reverse strand, counting down.
ACACCGCGGCGATGGTCGGCGCGAAAATCGTCTTTCCCGGCGTCGCGCTCGATGGCGCGAGCCTCCATGAGCTGTTCGAGACGGAGAAGGTCACCTTCACCGCCGGCGTGCCGACCGTGTGGCTGGCCCTGCTGCAGTACATGCACGCCAACAAGCTCAAGCTCTCGACCGTGAAGTACGCCGTGATCGGCGGCTCGGCCGCGCCGCCCGCCATGATCGAGACCTTCGAAAAGGACTACGGCATCGAGGTGCTGCACGCTTGGGGCATGAGCGAGATGAGCCCGCTCGGCTCGGTCAACCATCCCAAGGCCAAACATGCCGAGTGGCCCGAGCAGGAGCGCTTCGCCGTCCGCCTCAAGCAGGGCCGCCCGCCGTATGGCGTCGAGATGAAGATCGTCGACGATGCCGGTAACGACTTGGCCCACGACGGCAAGGCGTTCGGCGATCTCCTCGTCCGCGGCCCCTGGGTCACCAACGGCTACTTCAAGGGCGAAGGCGGCAACGTGCTGCGGGAGGACGACTGGTTCCCGACCGGCGACGTCGCGACCATCGACCCCGACGGCTACATGCAGATCACCGACCGCTCGAAGGACGTCATCAAGTCGGGCGGCGAGTGGATCAGCTCGATCGATCTCGAGAACGCCGCGATGGCGCATCCCGCCGTCGCCGAAGCCGCCGTGATCGGCGTCGTTCATCCCAAGTGGGACGAGCGGCCGCTGCTGATCGTGCAGAAGAAGCCGGACGCGGCGATCGACAAGGCGGCGCTGATCGAGTTCCTGAGCGGCAAGGTCGCCAAGTGGTGGCTGCCCGACGACGTGCAGTTCGTCGAGGCGATTCCGCACACCGCAACCGGCAAAATCCTCAAGACCCGCCTGCGCGAGGACTTCAAAGGCTACAAGCTGCCGACCGCCTGAGGTATCCTCGGGCCAAAGGAGTAGCGTATATGGCCGCCACCGAAACGATTCCCGTCATCGATCTCGGCCCCTATCTCGCCGGTGAAGAAGGCGCGCTCGACCGCACTGCGAGGGAACTGCGTTTCGCCCTCACCGAGATCGGCTTCTACTTCATCGTCAATCACGGCGTGCCACGTGAGAAAATCCGTGCGGCGTTCGAGCAGGTGAAGCGCTTTCACGCCCAGCCGGTCGAGAAGAAACTGGCGCTGAAGATCGACCAACACAGCACCGGCTACCTGCCGATGCGCGGCAATACGCTGCGCACCTCGACCGTGCAGACCGGCACCAAGCCCAACCTCAACGAAGCCTTCTTCGTGAAGCGCGAGCTGGCAGCCGATCATCCCGACGTACTGGCCGACCGGCGCTTCCGCGGCCTCAACCGCTGGCCCGACCTGCCGGGCTTCCGCGAGATCATCCTCGATTACAATCAGACGATGGAGCGGCTGGTCCAGAAGATGGTGCGAGTCTACGCCCGCGCCCTCGACCTGCCGGCGCAGTACTTCGACGCCGCCTTCCAGGATCCGCAGTACTCGCTGCGCATGACCCACTATCCGCATCAGGACGGCCCGGTGGTCGACGAGTTCGGTCTGGCGCCGCACACCGACACCAGCTTCCTCACCCTTCTCGCGCCGAATGACGTCCCCGGCCTGTCGATCCGCAGCCAGGGCGGCAAGTGGATCGACGCACCGGCAATCGAGGACGCCTATGTCGTGAACGGCGGGCAGATGCTGCAGCGCTGGACCAACGACGTCTTCCTCGCCACGCCGCACCGCGCGATCAACCGCAGTGGCGGCGAGCGCTACGCCCTGCCGTTCTTCTGCGACAGCAATATCGACTGGCCGGTCGCCGCCGTGCC
>DASXQC010000543.1:0-2054 GCA_036493235.1 Reyranella sp. | reverse complement strand
AGTACGGGCATCTGCACCGCGAGCAGCTTGTCGGCAACCAGCCGCAGGCCCTGCACCTCGTCGCCGACGCGCACGAAGCTTTGCACGAGCGCGATGTTGCCGAGCGCGTCGGAGGCTCGCGCGGAAAGGCTGGTGTAGTGCTCCTCGACCTCGCTCTGCAGGTGATAGGTCTTGCGCACCACGAAGGTGGTGAGCGCCGTGAACACCACGCAGAGCAGGAACAGCAGGATCGCAAGCCGCCAGTTGATGGTGATCGACAGCGGCAACAGCACGAGAACCGACATGATCGCGGCGAAGTGCTCGCGGAAGAAGCCGAGCCAGAGCCGCCACAGCGCGTCGGTGCCGTTGAGCATCACCTTCATCAGCCTGCCGGAATGCGTGCCGGTGTGGAACGTCATCGGCAGTTGCAGGATGTGTTCGAAATAGTTCGCCAACACGGCCTGACGCTGGCGGTGCGCCAGCCGGTCGGCATGCAGTGCGACGATCGCGCTGGTGCCGATGGTGAACAGGCCGAAGGCGGCCCAGGCGGCCAACAGCGGCCAGGCCGAGCTGCCGGTCTTGCCCGAGAGCACGTCGACGATACGGCCGAACAGCACGGGCTCGGCGAACTGGGCGGCCGCCAGCAAGAGATTGGCGACGGCCAGAATCCAGCCAAGCCGCGCTTCCTTGCCGAGCAGTTCGAGGACGCGGGTATAGAGGCGGAGCAGGGACACTGTGACGAACTCGAGCCCACCAACGGGTGGGGTACGGAGTGGTATACTATTCGGGGATCGTGGCCCGGCGATAGCTCAATTCATCAGCCGGCCGCCGACGGGAGGCAGGAAACCGTCGTCGAAAATGTCCGCCGCCGTGGGACGCTTGTGAAACTTGAAGTCCTCGGCGATCTGGCCGATCGAGCGCTCCAGCCGGGCGGGATCGACGCCGCCGAGCCCATTGTGCCGGACCTCGCCGGTCAGGATGTTGTCGGATATCACGGTGCGCAGCCGCGCCAGCTCGAGCTCGCGCGAGCCGCCCTCCATCCTGCCGACCACGTCGTCGGTCGCGCGCACGGGATCGCGGATCGCGGCAAGCGTGCCTGATATAATCGCGCGCACGAAGCCCTTCACCGCCTCAGGCTTCGACACCGCAAAAGCCGGACTGACGATCACGGCAAAGCCATAGGCCTCGCAGCCATAGTCGTTGTAGCGCAGCACCGTGAGGTCGCTGGCCGGCACGCCGCGGTCGCGCAGGTTGACGCCCGCCAGATGGGAGAAGCCTACCACCGCATCGACCTGTCCTGCGGACAGGATCGGCTCGCGCACCGCTGCGCTCATCTTGTAGATTTTCAGGCTGTCCGCCTTGATGCCGTTCTGCTTGGCGAGCGCCGGCCACAGCTTGAAGGAGAAATCGCTGTCGGCGACGCCGACCGTCTTGCCTGCGAGATCGGCCAGCGAGCGAATGCCGCGGCTCTTGCGCGCCACGAAGGAATAAGGCGACTGGTTGAACAGCACGAACACCGCCTTGATCGGCGGCGCGCCGGGCCTGTCGCGCCAGCGGATCAGCTCGTTGATATCGACCAGCGCCATCTCGCTGTCGCCGGCTGCGACCTTGCCGATCGCTTCGATCGAGCCGTTGGCGAAATTGGTGGAGACGTTGAGGCCTTCGCCGGCGAACAGGCCGCGGTTCGCGGCGACCACGAAGGGCGCCATGCTCGCTTCCATCGGCCGGTCGAAGGTGAACTGGATTGCAAGCGGCGGCCTTGCATCCTCGGCGCGGCCGTGGCCCATCGCGAGGCACAGCACTCCCGCAAGGCCGATCAGGACGGCCACCGTGCTGCGAAGGGCGCTAGTTTTACTCTGACTCATCTGACGACGCCGGACGAAATCGAACGAACGGGCGGCATCCTCTTGGTGACGTCGGGATGCGCCGGCAACGGTATTCTGGCCCATCCAAGATGAACGGTCCATGAGCGGTTGATGACAGGATTAACTGCCACTCCTACGACTAACCGCTGCTGGCGGGTTGTATTCCGGGCATGGAACCCAACATGGATGCTGGGGATTAACCAGCAACGG
>DASXQC010000542.1:0-14756 GCA_036493235.1 Reyranella sp. | reverse complement strand
AGCCTCCGGCTCGCTCGTACGCGCATATGAATGCGCTCGATCATGAGCGAGCCGGAGGCTCGCCGTCCGGAAGATCATGACGCTACCGCGGCCACGCCCTGAGATTCACCAGGCCGCCGTCGATCGGCAGGGTGATGCCGGTGACCCAGCGCGATTCGTCCGACGCGAGGTACACTGCGCCGTAGGCGATGTCCCAAGCGGTGCCTTCGGTCTGCATCGGCACCATGTTCTTGCGCCGCTCGCGCGCCTCGGCGCCGAGATGGGCGACCATTGGCGTGTGCACCGAACCGACGACGATGCAGTTGGCGCGGATGTTCTGGGTCGCGTAGTCGGCGGCGACCGACTGGGTGAAGCCGTGGAGGCCCGCCTTCACCGTCGAATAGGCGACCGCGCCCTGGCTGCCTATCAGGCCGACGGCGCCCGCGATCGACGAGACCATGATCACCGAGCCGCCGCCGCCCTGCTTCATGCGCGGCAGGCAGGCCTTGGTGCAGAGCATCGTCGTGGTGAGGTTGGCCTCGATCACCTTGTGCCAGTCCTCGAGCGTCACCGTCTCGGGCGTGCCCGGCGCGCCGATGCCGACATTGTTATGCAGGATGTCGAGCCGGCCGTAGGTCTTCGTCGTAAAGTCGGCCATCGCCTCGCAGACCTCGGCCTTGGCGACGTCGCCCGCAAACACCGAGGCCTCGCCGCCTTCTTTCTTGATCTGCTGCGCGAGCTTCTCCGCCCGCTCGGCGCTGCGGTTGACCAGCACCACCTTCGCACCCTCGCGCGCGAACAGCATCGCAGCCGCCATGCCGTTGCCCACGCCCTCGCCGCGCGGCGCCGCGCCGGTCACCACGGCGACCTTGCCCTTCAGTCGATCGGTCATTTCAATCTCCTCCCGGCCAATGCTATGGCTTGCCCCCATGACCAGCAACACGGCCAGCAACGACACCTTCGAGGGCGGCTGCACCTGCCGGCACGTCCGCTACCGCATCACGTCCCGCCCGCTGTTTGTCCATTGCTGTCACTGCAGCTGGTGCCAGCGCGAGACGGGCACGGCGTTCGCGCTCAACGCCATGATCGAGGCCGACCGGGTCGAGCTCACGGCGGGCGAACCCGAGCTGGTCAACACGCCGTCGGCCAGCGGCAAGGGCCAGAAGGTCTGGCGCTGCCCGCACTGCCGGGTCGCGCTGTGGAGCAACTACTCCGGCTCGGGCGACAAGGTGCGCTTCATGCGTGTCGGCACGCTCGACGATCCCACGGCGATGCCGCCCGACATCCACATCTTCACCACGACCAAGCAGCCCTGGGTCATGCTGCCCGAGGGTGCCAAGGCGGTGCCCGAGTTCTACTCGCCGCGCGAGATGTGGCCGGCGGAGAGCCGGGAGCGGTTCGCGGCCCTGAAGGCCAAATGATCCCGGCCACGCGGGACAAGCTCCTGCGGGTCGGCGCCAAGCCTGTCAGCGCCGCCTTGGCGCAGCGCGGCATCAAAGGACGTGCCCTCACCAAGCTGCCGCCGGCCGATCCCTTTGCCGGCACCGTCGCGCTGACCGTCGAGGCCTGCCGCGCCGGCAGCGTACTGGTCGCCGACCTTGCCACGCCCGCCGCCGACCGCCTGCGCCAGCGCGAGATCGAGGTGGTGGCGCGCCGCGACCTGCGCGGCCTGCGTCCGGAGGTCGGCGACGGCCTGCTGCGCGATCGCGACAGCCTGGTCGTGATCCCCGCGGCGCTGGTCGAGGAAGTGGCCGAGGCCGCAGCCGAAGCCGTCGCCTTCGAGGAGTTCACCGCCGACCAGGTCGCCCAAGGCGGCGGCGTCTACGGCCTGCACATCCCGAGCGGCGACCGCGCGAAGCAGGCCTTCGCCCAGTGGCGGCGGCTGAAGGGTCGCTAGGGCTTCTTCCAGTAATCGGGCAGCTTGGTCGCCAGCCAGCGCGACAGCGCCACGTTCACGTCGACCGGCTTCTCCTGCGCCATCCAGTGGCCGGACTTCACCACCACCTCGGTGAGGTCGGCGCAGTCGCGGCGCATCGGCTCGGCCAGCCGCGAGGTCATGGTCTCGCAGGTCGTGTCGTAGGCGCCATGCAGGAACAGCACCGGCATGGCGAGCCGGCCCCCGTTGGCGGCGCGCTTGGCGTAGGCGCCGTTGGCTTCGTTGTTCATGTACCAGGCATCGGGCCCGAAGAAGCCGTTGCGGGTCAGCGCTGCCGTGTAGGCCTCGAGATCCTGCTCCGTGAGGACGTCACCATCGCGCGGCAGGTCGGGCCACGGCCCGCCGCCGAACCAGCCGCCTTGCTTGCGAATCGAGGCGGTGAAGGCGGGCTTGCCGACCGATTCGGGATTGCCCTTGCGGAACATGGTTTTCACGGTGTTGCGGACGTTGGCCTCGAAGCCCTTGTGCGCCTTCTCGAAGTTCTCGAAGTAGAAATACTGGTAGTCCCACTGGCCGACCGGGTACTCGGCCTCGGGATAGAGCGTGCGATCGATCAGCGGCAGCCGCTCGTCGAGCGTGAAGCCCTTGATGTAGGGCACGCACAGACTCGCCACGCCGACCGTCCTGTCGGGATGGTGCGCGGCCATGTTCCACACCACCGGGCTGCCCCAGTCGTGGCCGATCCACACGGCCTTGTCGCGGCCGAGGGAGGCAAGCAGCTCGAGCATGTCCTGCACGATCAGCTCCTGAGCGAAGTCCTCATGCCTCGTATAGGTGCTCGAACGGCCATAGCCGCGCATGTCAGGGGCGACGCAACGGAAGCCGAGCGCCGCGAAGGCCGGCAACTGGTGCCGCCACGACAGCGAGAGCTCGGGCCAGCCGTGGCAGAACATCAGCAAGGGTCCGTCCTGCGGACCGCAGGCGAGGTAGCCGGTGGTGTGGCGGTCAGTCTTGACCGTGTGTTCGGTGACAGGGAAGGTCATGGCTGGAGGGTTCCATGAACATCGACACCGGGACAAATGAACTTTTGTGCGTCGTGCGCGAGCGCGTGGCGGTCATCACCCTGAACCGGCCGGAGGCGCGCAACGCCATGTCGCCCGACCTGACGGCGGCGCTGCGCAGCCAAATCAAGGAGCGGGCCGAGGACGGAAACGTCGGCGCGCTGCTGATCACCGGCGCCGGCACCGCCTTCTGCTCGGGCGGCGACGTCAAGGCGATGGGCGGCCGCGGCCCGCGCGGGGCAATGAGCTTCGAGGAGCGCTTGGCCGACCTGCGCTGGCGCCAGACCAACCTGACCGGCGCGCTGTTCGCCGTGCGCAAGCCCACCGTCGCGGCGCTGCCCGGCGCCGCCGCCGGCGCAGGGCTGGCGATCGCGCTCGCCTGCGACATCCGGATCGCGGCGAAGTCGGCGTTCTGCGCCACCGGCTACGCGCGCATCGGCCTGTCGGGCGACTACGGCATCGCCTGGCTGATGACCCGCGCGGTCGGCCCGATGCGGGCGCGCGAGCTGATGCTCACCGCCGAACGCGTCGATGCCGAGCGCTCCGAGCGCATCGGCCTGGTGAATCGCGTGGTCGACGACGCCAAGCTGCAGGACGACGCCTTCGCCCTCGCCAAGTCGCTGGCCGAGGGTCCAGGCATCGCCTTCCGCAACATCAAGGACAATCTCGACGAGGCACCCACCATCGACTACCCGACCGCGATGCATCGTGAGGCCGAGCGCCTGGTCGGCGCCTCCCGCACTGCCGATCACAAGGAAGCCGTCGCCGCCTTCGTCGAGAAGCGCAAGCCGGTGTTCAAAGGACACTGAGCGTCAAGACACTCGCACCGCGCGCTTACCGCGGTTGCTGCCGTCGAACAGGCCGATCAGGGCTTCGGGCGCTTTCTCGAGGCCGTCGAGGATGTCGAGCTCGGCCTTGATGCGGCCCTCGGCGATCCACTTCGCCAGGCGTGACTCGGCCTCGGCGCGGCGGTCGTAGAAATCCATGACGATGAAGCCTTCGAGGCGCAGGCGCTTCACGACCACCAGGCCGGGCACGGTCATCGGCCCGGGGCCAGGCTTCTCGACGTCGTATTGCGAGACGTTGCCGCAACAGGCGACACGGCCACGCAGGTTCATCAGCGACAAGGCCATGTCGAGGACGGGCCCGCCGGTGTTGTCGAAATAGACGTCGATGCCGTTGGGGCACGCCGCCCGCAGCGCGCGGAAGGCGTTGTCCGACTTATAGTCGACCGCCGCGTCGAAGCCGAGTTCGCGGGTCAGCCAGTCGCACTTGTCCTTGCCGCCCGCCGTGCCGACCACGCGGCAGCCGGCGATCTTCGCGATCTGCCCGACCATCGAGCCGACCGCACCGGCCGCCGCCGACACCAGCACGGTGTCGCCCGGCTTGGGCTGGCCGATCTCGAACAGGCCGAAATAAGCCGTGAGCCCGGTGACGCTGAGTGGCCCGATCAGCAATTCGATCGGCGCGTTCGTCGTCCGCTTGGTCAGCCGCTTCGCCGGCAGCGCCGCGTAGTCCTGCCAGCCCCAGTCGCCTTCGACAATATCGCCCTTGGCGAGGCCGGGAGCCTTGGACTCGACCACCACGCCGATCGTGAAGCCGTTCATCACGTCGCCCGGCTGCAGCGCATCGCGATAGGTCTTGCCCATCATCCAGGCGCGGTTGGCGGGGTCGAGCGACAGCAGGCGCGTCTGCACCAGCGCCTCGCCCTCGCGCGGCTCCGGGATCGCCGTCTCGCGCCACTGGAAGGTGTCGGGCGTGATCTTGCCCTTGGGCTGCTGGGCGTAGAGCCATTGGCGGTTCATGGCATCAGTCCCGGTAGTTCGCGGCGCGCTTCTGCAGGTTCGACATCACGGCCTCGAGCTGGTTGGGCGAGCCGATCAGCTTCTGCTGCTCGACCGACTCCTGCATCAGGCCGGTCGCAGCGTCGACCGCGACGGCGTCATTCAACAGGCGCTTGGCCGCGCGGATCGCATCGGGGCTCTTGGCGGCGATCTCCCTCGCCGTCTCCAGCGCCGCGGCGCGCGGATCGGCGACGACCTTGGTCACGATGCCGAGTTGCTGGGCCTCCGTGCCGTCGAAGACGCGGCCGGTATAGGTGAGCTCGCGCGCCACGTCCTCACGCACGAGGTGACGCATCAGCTGCGTGCCCGCGAGATCGGGCACGAGGCCCCACTTGATCTCCATCACCGAGAAGCGCGCATCGGCCGTGCTGTAGCGCATGTCGGCGCCGAGCATGATCTGGAAACCACCGCCGAACGCCACGCCGTGCACCGCGGCGATCACCGGCACCGGCAGCGTGCGCCACTGCCAGGCGCATTGTTGCGGCCGGTTGGCGATGCCGTGGGTGCGCTTGGGCAGGTCGCGCGTGACCGAGTTGCCATCCTGCGCCTTCATCGCCGCGAAGCTTCCCATGTCGAGGCCGGCACAGAACGCCTTGCCCTCGCCCGACAGAACGACGCAACGCACGCCCTTCATCTCGCGCAGCCTGTCGCCGGCTTCGATAATCCCTTCGAACATCGCATTGTCGAGCGCGTTCATTTTGTCGGCGCGGATCAGGCGCACGTCGGCGACGCCGTCCTTGAGGTCGATCGAGACGCGGTCCTTCATTTGTCCCTCTCCGATTTCAGCCAGTCGCGCAACCGGCGCTTCACTTCGTCGGGCTCCAGCCGCTGGGGTGGCGCCAGGCTGCCGTCATCGCGCTTGGGCCAGACCAGCACGGCGATCGCGCGCTGGATGTCGGCGAAGGTCGCGTCGTCGGGCAGGCGGTCGAGCAATGCCCGCACCTGGTCCTTGTCGCTCGGCTTTGCGTCGTCGCTCATCTGGCGGCCATCACCCAGGCACCCTGCGCAATGTAGAACGCGCCGATGGCAAGGATGACACGGCGCGTCCAGTAGTAGAACTGCTTGTCCGACAGCCTGTCGAGCACGCCGCGGGACAAAGTCGTGCCGAGCACCGCGAACACCGCGGCGAAGCCCATGACCAGCCATTGCTGGAGGTCGCGGCCGGCCGGGTTGGCCACCAGCATGCCGAAATAGGTCACCTTGGTGAGATGGCCCATCACCTGGGCACAGGACTTGGTCGAGACGTTCATCTGCCGCGTCATGCCCGAGCGCACGTAGAAGATGTCGAGGATCGGGCCGGTCACACCCGCGACCAGCTGCAGCGCGCCGCCGATCACGCCGGCCAGGAACGCCTGCCCTTTCCGCTCGATGCTGGGCGCCATCTTGAGCGGCACGGCAAGCGCCACGAACGGCGTCAGGCCGATCGCCATCAGGACGGCCCACTTGGGCGGCACGAACGCGAACGAAGAGAACACGACCAGCGAGAAGACCGAGCCGATGCCGAACTCCAGCACCACCCGCCAGTTGATGTGATGGCGCCACAGGTACGAGCGCCAGCCGTTGGCGGCGATCTGGATCACGCCGTGGAACACCATGGCGACCGGCACCGGCAGCATCATCAGCAGGAAGCCGATCAGCAGCATCCCGCCCGCCATGCCGAAGATGCCCGAAATGAAAGAAGTGACGACCGCGACGACAGCGAGCGCGGCGAGAATGAGCGGAGTAAACATCCATCTTCGGGTTAGCGCGTCACGGTAATGTTGTCACGAATTGAGCGGCGCCCGTGATCGCTGGGCGGCAACCGCTCGGCACGGCACCCGCCGCTCCTGGCCGCGACCTGTCGCTCTTTCGACGCATCCGGCGTAACATCACACGGTGTATCGATCGATGTCCCGGCTCGTCGTGGTCGCCCTGCTCGTGGTGGCCGTCCACACGCCATGCTGGGCGCAGATGGATCGCCTGTGGCAGAAGTGCCAGACCTCCCTCGAAGCCTGTACGGAATATCTCGAACTGGACGGCACCTCGGCTGCCGACAGGGCCGCCGTCTACTACCAGCGGGGAATCGCGTACGAGAACCTGGGACAGCGCGACCTAGCGCTCGCCGACCTCATCGCGGCGACCCGGGAGCAGCCCGACAACAAGCGCTATCGCGACCGGCTCGTCGGTGCCTACATCAGCCGCGGGGACTACGACGAGGCGTTGCTCCTCGACCCGGCGAGCTCGGAGGCGATGCAGGCTCGAGGCGCGGCCTACGCGCTCCAGGGGAGCTATCCGCAAGCCATCCGCTGGTACACCGCCGCGATCGAACAACTGGACAAGCAGGCGTCGGCCGCGCGGGGCAACGCCCAGCGGGAAGGCAATCGCGCCGCTCTCCACTTCGAACGCGGCAAGCTGCTGTTTGCCTCGGGCGATCCGGCGTCGGCCATCGCCGACTATCGCGCGTCGCTGCGACTCGGGAAGCCCTCTGAGGGCGACGTCGACGCGCACCTCTGCATCGCGCTCGTCAAGACCGGCCAGGACGCCAACACCGATCCGTCCTGCCGCCAGGCCGTCGCCGGCAAGGGCCTGACAGTCGAACAGCACTTTCGCCCCGTCCTGTATCTCTGGTTGGCGCAATGGCCGGCCGCGCAGTATTGGGGCGAACAGGAATGTGGGGCGGGCAAGCAGTCCTATGGCTGCTTCACCCTGGGCATGGTCCTGGAAGCCGAAGGCGATGCCGCCGGTGCGGCGCGGCAATTCGATCTCGCGCGCAAACTGTCGAACGACGAACAATTCTCGCGCCTGGAACGGCAAATGAGCCAATATCGCCGGCCCAAATAGTTCCGAGTGAGGTCGTTGCCCGTGTCCGATACCGATTTGTTGTTCATTTCCGCCGTCAGGGCAGCCGCTCTCATCCGTTCGAAGAAGCTCTCTCCCGTCGAGTACATGGACGCCGTGCTGAAGGCGGTCGACACGGCCCAGCCAACGCTCAACTGCTTTCGCGTGGTGATGGCGGAGGAAGCACGGCGCGACGCCAAGGCAGCGGAAGCGGCCGTGATGCGCGGCGAGGCGTTGGGACCGCTGCACGGCGTGCCGGTCAGCATCAAGGACCTGGTCGACGTGAAGGGCGTGCCGACGCGGCATGGCTCGGCGATCTTTGCCGACAACCCGCCGGCGGCGGACGACGACATCCTGGTGAAACGGCTGCACGCGGCGGGCGCCATCGTGTTCGGCAAGGCGACCACGCCGGAGTTCGGCGTGAAGGGCCTGACCGACGGGCCGGAATTCGGCATCACCCGTAATCCCTGGAACCTCGAACGCACGCCGGGCGGCTCGAGCGGCGGCGGCGCGGCCGCCGTGGCGGCGGGGCTCGGCCCGCTGTCGCTCGGCACCGACGGCGCTGGCTCGGTGCGCGGGCCCGCTGCGTGCACCGGCCTGGTCGGCCTGAAACCGACGCTCGGCGTCGTGCCGGCCGATACCAGCCGCGATGCCTTCGGCAACAACGTCTATGCCGGGCCCCTCTCCCGCACCATCGCCGACGCGGCGGTCATGCACGACGCGATCCGCGGACCGAGCGCCAAAGACCCGTGGACCTTCGGCGGTGCGCAACAGCATCCGCTGTCGCCCAACCTGATGGGCGAGGATCTGTCGGGCGTGCGCATCGGCTACATCGAGCTCTGCGCCAATCCACGCATCGACCCCGACGTGCGGCGCAACACGCGGGCGGCACTCGCGGCGTGGGAGCAGAGGGGCGCCGCGGTCGAGGAGATCACCGAGAAGATCGACTGGATCGAGTACGAGGGCCGTGTGCTCTACCAGGCGAACTTCGCCGTGTTCTGCGCACAGTACCTGCCGAAGTGGCAGAACCGGATGGACTCGGTGACGCTCGCTTTCATGCAGCGCGGCGCCGAGTTCACGCTCGCCGACTTCCGCACCGCCCAGTACGCGCGCACCGCTCTGTTCCGCAGGATCCAAGCGTTGTTCGAGCGCTACGATTTCCTCGTGACGCCGACCGCGTCGCGCACTGCCCTCGAGGTCGGCCACGACGCAGCCAACGACGAGGTCGTGGTCGACGGCGTGAAGTGCGGCATCACCCGTCAGGGCTGGACCTCGTACCAGTACCCTTTCAACCTCACCGGCCATCCCGCGCTCGCCGTGCCGTCGGGCTTCGGCGACGACCGTCTGCCGACCTCCGTCCAGATCGTCGGCAAGTGGGGCTGCGAGACCGATGTCCTGCGCCTCGGCGCCCTGCTCGAAGCGGCGCGCCCGTGGGCGCAGCACCGGCCGTAAAGCTTCTTTTGCCGGGGGCGCGCCACTCCGTGGCGCGTCATGCTCATGCTCTTCTGGACCGCGCGCATCCTGCGCGCTCATGATTGAGCGCATTCATATGCGCGTATGAGGCGCGCTGGAAGCGCGCGGTCCACTGAGTCTGACGCGCCACCGGAGTGGCGCGCGCCCAAGCGGAAGACTATTGAGCGCTCAGCGCATCGACCAGTGTCTGCGCCCGATGGCCGAGGCCGGGGAACAGGGCCTGGCCCTCGTGCTCCTTCACGCACTGCTCGAGCTGCTTGCCGGCGTCCTCGTTGATCGTCCGGCGCTCATCGAGATCGTCGGCGGTGCGGTAGCGCTCGGTGCTCTGCTGCCACAGCACCTCGCAGAGCGAGCCGGCGTTGGCGGCCTCGAGCGAGGCCGGCGTCATGATCATCAGGACGCGGCCGTTCTTGACCACGGCGGCAATGGTGTGGAGCGGGAAGCGGCCAACGCCCTGCCCTTTGATCACCAGCCGGCCGAGCGCGAGAGCGGTGCCGGCCGGCGCCTTGACCGGCAGCGCCGCAAACACCTCGACAGGGGCGTCGGCATTGAGCACTCGCTCGTAGTCGATATCGTCGCTCTGCAGGGCGGTCCGCGGATCGCGACCCAGCCAGAGCTTCAGGATGCCTTCCGTCGTCATTACCGCCCGGAGCTTGTCCTTGGAGAGGGCCAGCGCATCGAGCGAGTCGGCACCTTTGCCGCAGCACACCGGATCGGGATTGGAGCGCGTGATTTCGAAGCCCCTGGGCAGCGATGCCGAGCCCAGCGCTTCCTGCAGTCGTGCCTTCAGCGCCTCGTGCGCGCGCGCCTCCGCCTGGCTCCAGACACCGTCGTCGACCGGCTCCGGCAGAGACTTCCGTTTCGCTTCGAGATCGGCGGCCAGCCGCTCGCGAGTTTCGACATACGCCTTGTCCTGCGCGGTCTGGGCGCCGGCCTGCGACGCCATCAGCACGGCGAGGAGGCCGAGAAAAATCGCCTTCATGCCGAGGAAAGGATACATCGAAGGACGTGTGAATTAAGCTCGCAGCCGTGACAATGAGAGGACCGATGTCGTTCAAATCAGCGTGGTTGGGTGCGTTTCTGGCCTCTGTCCTGGCCCTGGCGATGGCGGCGCCCGCCGCGGCCGAGTTCCCCGAAAAGCCGATCCGTGTCATGGCGCCCTACGCGCCGGGCGGGAACATCGACGTCACCGCGCGCCTCATCTCCGACAAGCTGAAGGACGTGCTGGGCGTCACGGTGCTGGTCGAGAACAAGCCCGGCGCCTCGGGCATGATCGGCTCGGACGTGGTCGCCCGCTCGGTACCCGACGGCTACACCCTGCTGGTCTCGGCCAACTCGATGGTCGACATCCCGGCGATCTACGGCAATGCGCCGTACGACTGGAAGACGGCGTTCCAGCCGATCAGTCTCATCCAGTCGGTGCCGAACGTGATCGTCGTGACGCCCTCCTCGCCGATCAAGAGCTTCGCCGAACTCATCAAAGTCGGCATCGACAAGCCAGGCAGCCTGACCCTCGCCGATTCGGGCGTCGGCACGAGCAACCACCTCGTCATCGAGCTGATGAGCGCCGCCAGCGGCGCCAAGTACACGCTGGTCCACTACAAGGGCTCGGGTCAGGGCTTGATCGACGTCATCGCGGGCCAGGTGCCCGCGCAGGTCGACCAGGTGAACAGCGCGATCGGCTACATCAAGGGCGGCAAGCTGCGGCCGCTGGCCGTGACGTCCGACAAGCGCCTGCCGGAATTGCCCGATGTGCCCACCGTCAAGGAGCTCGGCATCAAAGGCCTCGAGGACTTCACCTACTCGACCTATACCGGTCTCTACGGCCCCGCGAAGATGCCGCCTGACGTGATGAAGAAGCTGAACGACGCGATGGTGAAGATTCTGACCGATCCGGTGATGGTGAAGAAGTTCGCCGACCTCAGCTGCGAGGCCCGGCCCAGCACACCGGAAGAACTCGCCGCCATCCTCGACCGGGAAGACAAGGTGGTCGTGCCGCTGATCAAGAAACTCGGCATCAAGGCCGAATAACAGGAGAGAGTTGTGAGCTGGCTTCCCCCCTCGATCGTGCCGATCGTCCTGCTGCTCTGCTCCAACGTGTTCATGACCTTGGCCTGGTATGGGCACCTCAAGTTCACCGACCGGCCGTTGTGGCTGGTCATCCTGGTGAGCTGGGGGATCGCCTTCATCGAGTACTGCTTTGCAGTGCCCGCGAATCGCTGGGGCGTGCAGACCTACAATCCCGCCGAGCTCAAGACCATGCAGGAGGTGATCACGCTCGTGGTGTTTGCCGCCTTCGCCGTCTTCTATCTCGGCGAGAAGCTGACGGTGAACCACGCGGTAGGGTTCGGCTTCATCGCGCTGGGCGCCTTCTTCGTCTTCAAGGGGCCGATACACCTATAGTGTTCGGGATGTTTCGCCCGCTCCCCCCGTAGTCGAAGGAGAGGAATGGCAGGCATCAACCGCAAGCGACTCGAGGTCGTCTGCATCGGCACTGTACTGGTGCTGGCAGCGGCCTTGCGCCTGTGGCGGCTGGAGGCCAACGGCTTCGGCACCGAGTACTACGCCGCCGGCGTGCGCAGCGCCCTGCGGGGCGGCGCGCTGCTGTTCTACAATTCGTTCGATCCGGCGGGCTTCATCTCGCTCGACAAGCCGCCGGTCGCCTTCTGGATCCAGGCGGCCTTCGCCAACCTGCTGGGCTTCAGCGGCTGGAGCATCCACCTGCCGCAGGCGCTGGCCGGCGTGGCTTCCGTGGGCCTGCTCTACCGGTTGGTGCGCCAACCGTTCGGCATCGCCGCGGCGACCGTCGCAGCCCTGCTGCTGGCCCTGATGCCGGTCGCAGTCGCAATCGACCGCTCCAACAACACCGATTCATGGCTGGTGCTTTTCCTGCTGCTCGCCGCCTGGGCGGCGTTGCGTGGCCGCGGCGGATCGCTGGTGCTGGCGATGGTGCTGCTGGGCGTCGCGTTCAATGTGAAGATGCTGGCGGCGCTGGTGTGCGGCCCCGCGCTGCTGGCCGGCTGGTGGGCCTCCGGCACGCTCGGCTTGCGGCGTCGGATCGAATGGATGGCCGTGGCCGGCGTGACGCTGGCCGTCGTGTCGCTTTCCTGGTCGCTCGCCTTCGACCTCACGCCGCGCGCCAACCGGCCCTATGCCGGCAGCACTGCGGACAATTCGATGCTCGAGCTGATGGTCGTCCATAACGGCCTAGAGCGCTTCATTCGCCAGCGGCCCGGACGACCGGCCATGGTCGAGGAAGTGCAGGGCTACAGGGCCTACGACGCCGTGCCGGTCGGCCCCTTGCGGCTGGCCGCCCCACAGCTGGCCGCACAGTTCGCCTGGCTGCTGCCGCTCGCGCTGATCGGCCTGTTCCTGGTGCGGCGCCGCGACCGCATCGATGCGTCACTCATGCTGTGGGGCGTCTGGCTATTCACCTACGGCATCGTGTTCAGCGCCGCGGGCGGCATCTTCCACGTCTACTATCTCTCCGCCCTCGCCCCGCCCCTCGCCGCACTCGGCGGACTGGGCGCCGTGCGGCTGTGGCGCCGCGGCCCGGGCTGGCTGGCGATCGGGCTCGCCCTGTGCGCGGCCTGGCAGATCTACCTCACCGGCGAATCGCTCGGCTGGATGTCGCCGTGGCTCGCAGCCCCGGCGGTCGCGATCGTGGTCGCCGTCCTGACACTGGCTCGCGGCAAGCGGCCACCGGCAACGATCGGCGGCCTGGCGCTGCTGGTGCTGCCGACCGCCTGGGCGCTGAGCGCGATCTTCTCGCCGGGCAATCTCACGCTGCCGTCGGCGAGCCTGGCGCGCTGGCTCGGCCTCAGCGACGGCCGCGGGCCCATCCTGTCGCGCACCTACACCGCGCTCAGCAGCGATCCCAAGCTGCACGAGTTCCTGCTGGCGCATCGCGGCGGGGCGCGTTTCATAGTCGCCGCGCCGACCACCGGGCTGGTGGCGCCGGTGATCGTGCGCACCGGCCAGCCGGCGATGGCGTTCGGCGGCTTCTTCGGCAACGAGCCGATCCTGACGCTCGACGCCTTCACCGAGAAGGTGAAGCGCGGCGAGGTACGCTACGCGCTGCTCGGCGGCTACGCGCGAACGAACGAGATCACAAGCTGGGTGCGCGACAACGGCACGCTGGTCGAGCCTTCGGAATGGCGCTCGGTGCCGCCCACCGGGCGGCGGCCGATCCAACTCTACGATTTGAAGGCCGACTAGAAATGCGCGCACGGGCGTTGCTGGCCTCACAGGGGCACATTCCGCCTAAGCGGAATGTGCTCTAGGCGCGGCTTGCGCGGAGCCGACCGCTCCCTTTCCTGCCCTGCGAGGCCGGCTCTGTCGGACGCGTGATCGGAAAGGTCTCCCGCATATACGCGGAGAGCATGGTGCAATAGTCGGTCGCAAAGCGCGGCAAGGAACGCCGCTTGTCCCAGGAGATTGTCAGGGGCTCTTTCAACACGCGGCGTCTGTGCGTGAGACCGACAATCCTCACCTTGTAGCGCCGACACTGAAGCTGGGACGGAACGATCGCCACGCCATGGCCCGCCTCGGCGAGTGCGAGCAACGTATGCGGGTTGCGACTCTCGAACAGGATCGTCGGCTTCAGCCCCGCCATGCGGCTCGCTGCATCGAAGGCTCGGCGGAATCCGAAGCCGCCCTCCAGCAGCAGCAACGGAAACCCGGCAAGGTCGGCGACCTCGATGGCGCGGCTGGGACTCAGTGGCGTCGCGGGATGGCAGACAGCCAATAGCTCGACGGATCCCAGCGGAAGGCTGCCGAAGTGCCGTTCATCCAGCTTGACCGCATGCAGCAGGTTCTGGCCGAGATGGACGTCCCCGCCTTCGAGCATCGCCAATATCTCGCTGCCCGTCCCCTCGGTGATCTTCACCTCAACCCTGGGATAGCGCTCCGTATACCGGTGCAGGAACTGCGACAGCACGCTTTCGATGTGCTGCGGCGACCCGGCGACCTTGAGAATGCCCGTGTCTCCCTGGCTGAGCAGCTGAGCCTGCTCCTTCAGTGAACTGGCGCTGTTGAGCAGCAACCGGCAGCCTGCGATCAGCTGCTCACCCTCACCGGTCAGCAGAAGACGACGCCCGACCCGATCGAACAGCGGCAAGCCGAGCTCCCGCTCGAGGCCGATGATCTGCCGGGACAAGGCGGGCTGGGCGACCCGCAGGCGCAGCGCAGCCTTCGAGACGGTGCCGAGCTCGGCGACGGTCAGGAACGTGAGGGCCTGTCGAAGGTTCACGCCTGCTTATACCATTCGGGCATAAGATTTAGAGAATATATGTATTGGACGCATTCTGGCCTCGGGATGAGAGTCCTGTCCGGTTGCAAGGACGGAGGCCCCCATGAATGCGCGATGGATCGGTGTTCTGATGGTGACGTGTACGGCCGCAGGCGCCTTTGGCGGCAGGTCACTCCACAGCGAGACGAAGCCACCCGCCTACCTGATCGGCCAGATCGACGTCACCAATCCCGACGGCTACGCCAAGGAATATCTCCCGAAGGCGAGAGAGATCATCAAGGCGCATGGCGGGAAGCTGGTTGCGGCGGCCGGCGCGGCGGCGACCGGCGCGCAGGTGATCGCGGTCGACGGCACTCCCCCCAAGCGCGTCGTCATCTACATGTATCCGAACATTGAAGCGCTTCAGGCTTGGCGAAACGATCCGGCCTACGTGAAAGTCCGGGCCGCTGGCGAGA
>DASXQC010000541.1:0-1787 GCA_036493235.1 Reyranella sp. | reverse complement strand
GCCACACAGCGCCTGTTCGCTGTGTGGGTCTGTCTGTTGGTGGTCGCGGCCGGCGTGATCGTGCTGGCGCTGCGCCGCGCCTTCACCTGATCAGACGGCGGCGAGCGCCTGATCGAGGTCGGCCAGGATGTCGTCGATGTGCTCCAGCCCGATCGACAGGCGCACATAGCCCGGGGTGACGCCGGTCTGTTCCTGCTCCTCGGGCGTAAGCTGCGAATGCGTGGTCGATGCCGGATGGATGGCGAGGCTGCGTGCATCGCCGATGTTGGCGACGTGATAGAACATCTTCAGCGAATCGATGAACTTGCGTCCGGCGTCGACGCCGCCCTTCAGCTCGAAGCCCATCAGGGCGCCCATGCCGCGCGACAGGTACTTCTCGGCGCGCTTCTTGGCCTCGCCCGTCATCACGTTGGGATGGATCACCTTGGTGATCTTCGGGTTGCTGCCGAGATGCTTCACGACGGCGTTGGCGTTGTCGCAATGCACGCGCATGCGCAGCGGCAGCGTCTCGAGGCCCTGGATGAACATGAAGGCGTTGAACGGGCTCATCGCGGCGCCGACGTCACGCAACAGGGTGACGCGCGCCTTGATGATGTAGGCGATCGGACCCATCGGCTTGACCGCCTGCGTCCACACCGCACCGTGATAGCTCGGGTCGGGCGTGTTCAGCATCGGGAAGCGGTCCTTGTGCGCCTCCCAGTCGAAGTTGCCGCCGTCGACCAGGATGCCGCCGATCGAGGTGCCGTGGCCGCCAATATACTTGGTGGTCGAGTGCAGCACGATCGCCGCGCCATGATCGAGCGGCTTGCACAGCACCGGCGCGGCCGTGTTGTCCATGATCAGCGGCACGCCGAGCGAGTGGCCGATCGCAGCCACCTCGCCGATCGGGAACACTCTGAGTTTGGGGTTCGGCAGGGTCTCGGCGTAGTAGCAGCGGGTCTTGGCGTCGGTGGCGCGGCGGAAATTCTCCGGATCGGCCGGGTCGACGAAGCGGCACTCGATGCCCATCGACTTCATGGTGTTGGCGAACAGGTTCCAGGTGCCGCCATAGAGGTCGGTCGAGGCGACGAAGTTGTCGCCGGCGTGGCAGATGTTCTGGACCGCGAACAGCGAGGCCGCCTGGCCTGAGCCCAGCGCCAGTGCGGCGACGCCGCCTTCGAGCGCCGCGATGCGCTGCTCCAGCACGTCGGTCGTCGGATTCATGATGCGGGTGTATATGTTGCCGAACTCGGCCAGCCCGAACAGCTTGGAGGCATGCTCGGTATCGCGGAACTGGTAGCTCGTGGTCTGGTAGATCGGCACCGCGACGGCGGTGGTCGCCGGATCGCTGCGGTAGCCCGCGTGCAACACCAGCGTTTCGGGATGCTTGCTGTTTGATGGCATCGGTCTTCCCCTGTTGAAGCGCGACGAATATGCCGGGCTGGGCGCGCCTGACAACCGAAGGATGCTGTCGGAGCAACCGACGAAACGACTTTTTCTGGTTGCCGGAGGCGGCAAATTCAGTACGGACGCTGCCCGGGGCGGGCCAGCCGCAACTCGCAGAAGGGCGGCGCCGGCGCCGTGAAGGTCAGCAGCAGGTCGAAATTGTCTCGTGTCCGCCACCAACTGCTCATGTTCAGGACGGGCTTGTTGATGTCGATGGCCGGCTTTCCATAGATCTGCCGCAGCATGGCGTTCAACCGGGGGCACTGCAGGGGATGATCCATCACGAGGCTCACATAGCGCAGCTCCCCATCATGCGGGCCGAACAGGAAATAGGCCGTGAAGGCGAAGCCGTGCCAGACGGA
>DASXQC010000540.1:0-3176 GCA_036493235.1 Reyranella sp. | reverse complement strand
ATCGGCAGCATCCTGCTGCAGGCCCTGATCGACGCCTGCGCCGCCGCCGGCTTTCGGCAGATGATCGGCTATATCGACGCGGACAACGCCGCCTCTCTGACGCTGCACGAGCGCTTCGGCTTCGTGAAGGTGGCGCACCTGCCCGCCGTCGCCTGGCGCTACGGCCGCTGGTCCGACAGCGTGATGATACAGCGCGTGCTGGGGCCCGGCTCGACCGAACCGCCGCCGCCCTTCACGAGCCGCTGACCAGCGCATATGCGCGTCGACCTGTTCGATTTCGACCTTCCCCAGGAACTCATCGCACAGCGGCCCGCCAGCCCGCGCGACAGCGCGCGGCTGCTCGATGTCGCAGCCGATGGGCTGAACGACCGCAGCGTGCGCGACCTGCCCCGGCTGCTGCAGCCGGGCGACCTGCTGGTGTTCAACGACACCAAAGTCATTCCCGCGCGGCTCATCGGGACACGAACAAGCGGCGGCAAGGTCGAGGCACTGCTGATCCGCCAGCAGGCCAGCGACCGCTGGCTCGCCTTCGCGCGGCCGGGCAAGCGGCTGCGGATCGGAGACGCCCTCACCTTCGGCACCCTCACCGGCAAGGTCGCCGACAAGCATACTGACGGCTCGATCGACATCGTCTTCGACCGCGGCGGCGCCGAGCTGATGGCGGCGATCGAGACGGCCGGCGCCGTGCCGCTGCCGCCCTACATCCGCGACGGCATCGCCGACGAGCGCGACCGCGCCGACTACCAGACGCTGTTCGCCAGGATCGACGGCTCGGTCGCCGCGCCCACCGCCGGCCTGCATTTCACGCCCGAGCTGATGGCGGCGCTCGACGCGGCGGGCGTGCGCACGGCCAACGTCACATTGCACGTCGGCGCCGGCACCTTCCAGCCGGTGCGGGTCGACGACACCGACCAGCACGTCATGCACTCCGAATGGGGCGAGGTCTCGCAGGCCACCGCCGACGCGATCGCGTCGGCCAGGCGCGTCGTCAGCATCGGCACCACGGCGCTGCGCCTGCTGGAGAGCGTCGCGCGCGACGGGCCGATCCGTCCGTGGACCGGCGAGACCGACATCTTCATCACGCCCGGCTTCCAGTTCCGCGCCATCGACGTGCTGCTGACCAACTTCCACCTGCCGCGCTCGACGCTGTTCATGCTGGTCTCGGCCTTCGCCGGGCTGGATCGCATGAAGGCGGCTTATGCCCATGCCGTGGCCGGGCGATACCGCTTCTATTCCTACGGCGATTGTTGTCTGTTGCACCGATGAGGCTTGTTCGCCGATGAGTCTGGGCTTCGACCTGCTCGGCACCGACGGTTCGGCCCGCCGCGGCCGCCTCTCGACCGCGCACGGCACGGTGGAGACGCCCGCCTTCATGCCGGTCGGCACGGCGGGCACGGTGAAGGCCATGCTGCCGCAGTCGGTCGCCGCGACCGGCGCGGAGATCGTGCTGGGCAACACCTTCCACCTGATGCTGCGGCCGGGCGCCGAGCGCGTCGCCGCCTTGGGCGGCCTGCACAAGTTCATGAACTGGCCCAAGCCGATCCTCACCGATTCGGGCGGCTTCCAGGTGATGTCGCTCAAGGATCTGCGCAAGCTCGACCCGGACGGCGTCACCTTCCGCTCGCCGGTCGACGGCAGCCAGCATCGCCTCACCCCCGAGCGCTCGATCGAGATCCAGCATCTCCTCGACGCCAACATCACCATGTCGTTCGATGAATGCACGACGTGGCCGGTCGAGGAAGCCGCCGCCGCCGAATCGATGCGGCTCTCGATGAAATGGGCCGAGCGTGGCCGCCGTGCCTTCAAGGATCGCGCAGGCTATGGCCTGTTCGGCATCGTCCAGGGCAGCGTCTTCCCGGCGCTGCGGGCCGAGAGCTGCAGGCGCCTGACCGACATCGGCTTCGACGGCTACGCGGTCGGCGGGCTCGCGGTCGGCGAGGGCCAGGAGATGATGTTCAAGACTCTCGACCTCACGCTACCGCATCTGCCGGCTGACCGGCCGCGCTACCTGATGGGCGTCGGCCGGCCGGCCGATATCGTCGGCGCGGTGAAGCGGGGCATCGACATGTTCGACTGCGTGATGCCGACACGCGCCGGCCGCACCGCGCAGGCCTTCACCTGCCGCGGCGAATTGAACCTGCGCAACGCCCGCCATCGCGACGATCCGCGCCCGATCGACGAGCAGTGCGCCTGCCCGGCTTGCGCAAATCACAGCCGGGCCTATCTTCACCATCTGATCCGCAGTGAGGAGATTCTCGGTGCGATGCTGCTGACTTGGCACAATCTCCAGTACTATCAGGACATCATGCGCGGCCTGCGCAGCGCCATCGAGAGCCGCACGCTCGACAGCTGGGTCGCCGCCTTTGAAACCGAGCAGTCCTTGGGAGACATTCCAGCATGCCCAACGAAGCCCTGATTGTCGTCGACATGCAGAACGACTTCTGTGAGGGCGGCGCATTGGCGGTGCCCGGCGGCAATGCGATCGTGCCGCGGGTCAACCACCTGATTGCCCATTACGATCACGTCGTGCTGACGCAGGATTGGCATCCGACAGACCATGCCTCGTTCGCCGGGTCGCACGAAGGCGCCGAGCCGTTCAGCACGCGTCCGTTTTTCTACGGGCCGCAGACCTTGTGGCCGACGCATTGCGTGCAGGGCACCAAGGGCGCCGAGTTCCATCCCGACGTCGAGCTCACCAAGGCCGAGATGATCGTGCGCAAGGGCTTCCATCGCGGCATCGATTCCTACTCGGCGTTCCGCGAGAACGACCGCATGACCCGTACCGGCCTCGACGGCTATCTCAAGGCGCGCGGCATCATGAAGATCGAGCTGTGCGGCCTGGCACTCGATTTCTGCGTCGCCTGGTCGGCGCTCGATGCCCTGCAGGCGGGCTTCGACGTCAGCGTCGCGGTCAACGCGACGGCCGCCATCGATCTCGACGGCAGCCGCAAGAGAATGCTGGCGGAGATGCGTCAGGGCGGGATCAAGCTCACCGGCATCTGAGCGTCCCCTCACCTAGTCTCTCCCCCTAGCGGGGAATATGAGAGTTAGACGCGCTCGAGCGCCAGCGCGATGCCCTGGCCGACGCCGATGCACATGGTGCAGAGGGCGCGCTTGCCGCCGGTGGCCTCGAGCTGGTTGAGCGCGGTGATCATCAGCCGGCCGCCCGAGGCGCC
>DASXQC010000539.1:0-4544 GCA_036493235.1 Reyranella sp. | reverse complement strand
CACCGACAGGCCCTCGGCCTCGAGCAGGTAGTTCACGAAGTCGGTGTCGTTGCCGATCACCTTGCCGTCCGGCGTCTTCTTGCCGATCGTGCCGGCGCACGACGGATAGACGTAGAACGCGCCCTCCGGCCGCGGGCACTTGAGGCCCTTGGTCTGGTTCAGCATCGACACGATCAGGTCGCGGCGCTGCTTGAAGACGGCGACGTTCTTGGCAATGAAGTCGGTCGGCCCGTTGAGCGCCGCCACCGACGCCGCCTGGCTGATCGACGAGGCGTTCGACGTGCTCTGGCTCTGCACCGTGATCATCGCATCGATCAGCTTCTGCGGCCCGGCCGCGTAGCCGATGCGCCAGCCGGTCATGCTGTAGGCCTTCGACACGCCGTTCATGGTGAGCGTGCGGTCGTACAGCTTCGGCTCGACCTCGGCCGGCGTCGCGAACTCGAAGTCGTCGTAGACCAGCTTCTCATACATGTCGTCGGTCAGGATATGGACCTGCGGATGCTTGAGCAGCACATCGCACAGCGCTCTGAGGTCGGCGCGCGTGTAGGCGGCACCGGTCGGGTTCGACGGCGAGTTCAGAATGATCCACTTGGTCTTGGGCGTGATCGCGCGCTCGAGATCCTCGGGCTGCAGCTTGAAGCCCTTGGCCTCGGTGCACTGCACGATCACCGGCGTGCCGTCGCCGAACATCACCATCTCCGGATACGACACCCAGTACGGCGCCGGGATGATCACCTCGTCGCCCGGGTTCAGGGTCGCGAGCATGGCGTTGAAGATGATCTGCTTGCCGCCCGAGGTAACGACGGTCTGGCTCGGCTTGTACTCGAGGCCGTGGTCGCGCTTCATCTTGGCGCAGATCGCCTGGCGCAGCGCCGGCGTGCCGGGCACTGCGGTGTACTTGGTGTCGTTGTTGCGGATCGCCGCGATGCCCGCTTCCTTGACGTGGTCGGGTGTCGGCATGTCCGGCTCGCCGGCAGCCAACCCGATCACGTCTTTGCCCGCCGCTTTCATCTCCAGGAACTTGCCCTGCGCGGCATTGGTCGGAGAGGGCTTGATGCGGCCAAGACGGTCGGCAATGAACGCCATAACGCTGACGCCTCCTTCGGGCGGGTGACAAAACGGGCGCGAAACTACTGGCGCGGGACTTATCCCGCAAGCAGTGAGGGGACTATTTCTCGTCTGGCCTGCATCTACTTCTCATAGGGAAGATCGTCCGGAGAGACGCCGATATGATCGGGCGCCGGATCCTGGACGAACCGCTTGGCCGGAAGCCTGTCCACCTTCTGGATCAACGCCTTGGCCACGCGATGCATGCCGTCCATCACTCCGCCGTCGGCCGACAGGATGATCGGGTAGCGCAAGTCCGCCTCGTCGATCAGCCGGGCATGCTCTGCCACGGCGCGACAGGTCGGCGCATAGCCGTGATCGAACCAGTAGGCCTCGTCGAGCTCGCGGATCGCGGCGAGCGGTACCTGGACGACCGGCAGCGGTTCGGTCAGCTCGACCAGGCGGTCGACATCCCAGGCCAGCAACCCATCCGGGCTCGACCGAAAGTGGTACTGCTTGCGCATCAGGCCGCCCGCCTCGGGGCACCCTGCGGTGGTTCGGTGCGGATGAAGCTCGGGCGCTCGGCGTGGCGCGCGTAGTAGGCGCTGAGGTTCTTCGCCGCGGCCAGCGCGGCGGCGCCCTCGGGCGGGATCTTCAGGCGATGCAGCAGCGGCATCAGGTTGATGTCGGCCAGGGTAAAGGAATCGCCGACCAGATGGCCGCGCGCCACAGCCCGGTCGAGCACGGCGACCTGCACGCTGAGCGCCGGCATCACCTTGTCGATCGCCGCGCGGTTGGGCGAGCCGTCGGGCGTGCCAGGCGCCACGTAGGCGAAGAGATAGGTGCGGATGATCGTGTGGTCGATCAGCGTGTTGACCACCGACACCCACTGCTCGGTGAGACCCAGCAGCTTGGGATCGGACGGCAGCACGAACGGCGCCGGGAACATCTTGTCGAGATAGGTCGCGATCGCCTTGGACTCGAACAGCTCGACATCATCGTGGCGCAGCACCGGCATCTTGCCGAACGGATGGATCGCCGACAGTTCCGGCGCGCCGAGCAGCACGTCGGTCATCGTGTAGTCGATGCCCTTCTCCTCGCACACCATGCGGACCACGCGAGTGTAGGTCGAGCGCGTCGACCCGATGATCTCAGGCTTGCCCATGATCGTCACTCCACCGCGCGAATCGCTGCTTCGACAGTCATCTTCGCATCGCCGAAGCCGATGCGCCGGCCACTGACCGGCGCGGCGTCGCGATAGTCGAGCCCGACCGCGACGCGCAGGCTATCGCCGCGCGGCGACATGCCGTTGGCAGGATCGAAGCCTACCCAGTCGAGCCCTGGCACCCAGGCCTCGGCCCACGAATGGCTGGTGCGGCCGACATGCAGATCATCGTCGTTGCGCAGGTAGCCGCTGACGTAGCGCGCCGGCACGCCGAGCCGCCGGCAGGCCGCGATGAAGACGTGCGTCGTGTCCTGCGCCACGCCGGCGCCGCGCTTCAACGCCTCGGCCGCGCTGGTGTCGACCGTCGAAATGCCGGTCCTGTAGTCGATGCGCTCCCCCACCCGCTTCATCAGCTCGTGCAGCACCATCGTGCGCTCGGTCGGCTCGGCGGCACGCACGGCGAGTCCCTCGATCAGCGGGTCGAAGCTCTCGTCGTGGCGCGCCATGCCGGTGTTGCGCAGCCAGAAGGGCGGCGGCAGCGACGGCGTCTCGGCATAGCGCAGCCACTGGTCGGCGCCGCTGTACTCGTAGAGGCCGTGCACCTCGATCTCGACAGCCTCGTGGCTCTGCGCCACCGAGAAAGTGATGACCGGGTTGCCGTGCCCGTCGTTCCACTGCGAGCGCTTGCCCGGCCCCTCGATGCGCCAGAACAGCACGCGCTGGCCGCTCGCCGGCAAGGGCGTCAGCCGCACGTCGTGGATCGAATGGCCCGACGGCTGGTCGAACTCGAAGCGCGTGAGATGGTGGACCGAGTAGCGCATGGTTTAGTCCAAAAGGGTCAATCCAGCAGGAACTGCTTACCGATCGTGTCGCTGAGCGTGACGATGTCGGCGCGCACGCCGCCCAGGAACTTGTGCAGGCCGATCTCGTAGATGGTGTCGATGCGGGCGTAGCGCAGCCGCGCATGCAGCTCGCCGGCCAGCCGATCGGCCTCGCCGCGCGTGCCGTAGGCGTCGGCCAGCTCGCGCATGTTGAGGTCGACCATCCAGAGACAGTGATGCACCGAGCGCGGCACGTCGCGGCGCAGCATCATCAGCTCGGCGATCTTCATCGGGTCGAGCGAGCTGCGATAGATGCGCCGGTAGGTGCGCACCGCGCCGATGCAGGCCAGCAGCTCGGACCAGGCGAAGTAGTCGAGCTGCTCGGCGCGCGGGCTGCCGTCCGGCATCAGGCGGTGGTACTTCACGTCGAGGATTCGGGCCGTGTTGTCGCCGCGCTCGAGGAACGCGCCGAGCTGGAAGAAGTTGTAGGCCTCGTCGCGCAGCAGGGTCACCTGCGCGGCGCCGAAGATCATCACCGCCTGCTTCTTCGCCGATTCGATCAGCGCGCCGCGGTCGAGCGAGGCGCGGTTGCCGCGAAGCTTGGCGCTCAGCTCCAGCCAGAGGCCGTTCAGGCTCTCCCACACGTCGACGGTGATGTTGTTGCGCTCCTCGCGGGCATTGCGCCGCGCCTGGCCGATCGAGGAGACGATCGACGAGGGGTTGGTTTCGTCGAAGGCGAGAAAGTCGACCAGGTCGGCGAGCCGGCGGCGGCCGCCCTGGCTCTGCTGCTGCTGCTGTTGTTGTTGATTGGCGCGGAACTCGTCCTCCATGCCGAAGATCGCGACCACGCCCTCGGCCTCCGCGCCGCTCGACTGCAGCGCCATGCGCTGCGTCGCCTCGATCAGTCGCGCGGTGGTCTTGGCCCGCTGCAGGTAGCGGCCCATCCAGTAGATGTTCTTGGCAGTCGAGCTCAGCATGGCGCACCGTGGCCGAGCCACCGCCCCCACCTCACCCTGAGGAGCGAGCGCAGCGAGCGTCTCGAAGGGTGGCAACAGTCGTGGTGTGGCCCACCCTTCGAGACGCCGCGCTGCGCGCGAGCCACCTCCCCATCTGAATGGGGAGGAAGGTCTTTTGCATGCTAAGCAGCACCGCCAAGAACCTCTACTGGATGGGCCGCTATCTGCAGCGCGCCAAGACGACGGCGCGGCTGATCGAGGCGACGCAGCGCATGGCGCTGCAGTCGAGCGGCGAGGAGGCCGAGGGGGTGGTGGCGATCTTCGGCATGGAGGACGAGTTCCGCCAGAGCCAGACGCAGCAGCAGAGCCTGGGGACACGCGGCCGGCTGTCCGACCTGGTCGACTTCCTCGCCTTCGACGAGACCAACCCCTCGTCGATCGTGAGCTCGATCGGCTCGGCGCGGCGCAATGCGCGCGAGGAACGCAACAACATCACGGTCGATGTCTGGGAAAGCCTGAACGGCCTGTGGCTCGAGCTGAGCGGCAAGCTGCGCG
>DASXQC010000538.1:0-7566 GCA_036493235.1 Reyranella sp. | reverse complement strand
GCGGGAGTTCATCGCCGCGCTGTCGAGCTATCGCGCGCACGGTCTGCTGGCGGTCTGCATCAACCTCTCGGGCGGCAGCCCGCAGGGCTATTCCTGGAACCAGCCGTGGAGGATCTGCGGCTTCAACGGCGACGGGACGATCAAGCCGGCGTGGGCAGCGCGCCTCGACAGCGTGATCAAGGCCTGCGACCGGATCGGCATGGTCGTGATCCTCGGCCTGTTCTACGGCAAGCAGAGCGGCACCTTCACAGACGAGGCCGCGGTGAAGGCCGCCGTCACCAACACTGTCGACTGGCTGGTGCAGCAGAACGCGACCAACGTGCTGCTGGAGATCGGCAACGAGGTCGACCTCGAGAACGTCTGGGCGCATACGATCATCGCCGCCGAGCGCTGCCACGAATTGATCGAGCTGGCGCAGAAGCGCGGCAACGGGAAGATCCTGGTCAGCACCAGCCTGATCGGCATCGACGCGCCGCCCGAAGCGATCGTCGCGACCGCCGACTTCCTGCTGCCGCATGGCAACCGCGTCCACGGCCCCGACGGCCACTACCAGCCGAGCCCGCACGGCATCCGCCTGCAGCTCGCCCGCTGGCGGGCTTCGCCCGCCTATCGCGGACAGCCGATCGTCTACAACGAGGACGACCACTTCGAATTCGAGAAACCGGACAACCACTTTCTCGCCGCCGTCGAAGGCGGCGCGGGCTGGGGTTACTTCGACTACCGCATGAGCCGCGAGCGCTTCGAGGACGGCTTCCAGTCGCTGCCCGTCGACTGGACCATCTCGTCGAAGCGCAAGCGCGCCTTCTTCGGCCTGCTCAAGGAAATCACCGCAAGCTGAGAAGCGGCGCCAGATTGCGCCACACGACGCGGCGGTGAAACGCCGGCGATCATGGGGTTGATCCGGGTTTCACACCATAGGTCAGAAAAAGCGCCTCGCGCAGTGACGCCATCAGCAGGCCCAGTCCCAAAGCCCCCATGGTGACCGATGCGATGTGATTGGCGGCGCCTCGCGTACGCGAGTAGGCGCCGCGAACAAGCTCGCGAGAGAACAGGTAGGCGAGCAGTGTGTGCCAACACACCGCGTTGAGCACCACCATGGCCACCGCCGACGCCTGCAGGATTGGACTGGGCGCTGCCGGGAACGAGGTGGCAAAGATGCTGCCAAAAAATAGAGCGACTTTGGGATTGGTAATGTTGGTCAGAAATCCCCGACGAAACGCGACCCACGAGGACACTGACGACGCTCGACCGACCAACGCGGCGCTGCTGGATTGCCATAGGCGAGTGGCCACATACAGCAGATACACGCCTCCGGCGACCTGAAGTGCGAGGCGTAGTCCCGGAAATGCCACGAACACGACATTGACTCCAAGTACCGCGCAAGTCGCCCAAACGGCGGCGCCAGAGCTAACACCCAAGGCTGCGAAAACAGCACTCTGAGCCCGATCACTTGCTGCCAGTTGCGACACCAGCAGAACGTTGGGGCCTGGACTCAACATAGCTGCGACGTGAAGGATCCAGATGGTGACGAAAGTGGAAAGCATGGACCCCTCTTAGGATGGGCACATTGAGCGGCGATCGTGTCGGCGTTCGAGAGTGTCACTTCCCGCAATAGGCTTCGATCCGATAGCCATCCGGATCGATCACGAACGCGGCGTAGTACTTCGGGCCGTAGTCGGCGCGCACGCCGGGCTTGCCGTTGTCCGTGCCGCCGGTCTTGAGCGCAGCGGCGTGGAAGGCATCGACAGCGGCGCGGCTCCTCGCCGTGAAGCAGAAGTGCAGGCCCGATTCCATATCGGCCTTCACCGGCTTGTTGGCCGCCTGCACCCACAGGGCAGGCTCTTTCTCGCCGTAGCCCAGCGAGGTGTCGCCGTCCGACAGGCGCGTGATGTCTAGGGGTTTCAACACCGCGTCGTAGAACTTGCCGGCCCGCTTGACGTCGCTGACGCCGATGGAAACGTGGTCGAACATTGTCAGCTCCCATATAACTGATTAACTGGTTATAGGGTTAGCCGAATGGCCTGTGGCTTGTCAACCGGTCAACCGGTTACTATTTCCTGACAATGAGTCGCCCCGACCTGTGCCTCGATTTCGCCAATACGCGGTATTGGCGCGGCCAGGCGGCGCCCACCGAGACGCTGAACGCACCGGCCGACCTCGCGAGCTGGACCAAGGCGCCGAAGGCCCCTTCTCCGAAGGAATTCGAGCAGGCGATCGGGCTGCGCGAGGCGATCTACCGGCTGTTCGACGCGCAGGCGCAGGGCAAGGCCACAGGCCCGCGCGATCTCGAGGCGCTCAATACGGCGCTCGCGCAGGCGCCCACCCGCACGTCACTGAAGCGCAATCGCGGCGGCTACGAATGGGAGGTCGATGCGCGATCGGGCACCGCGCTCGCGCTGCTGGCGCCAGTACTGTGGTCAGCGGGCGATCTGCTGGCCGGGCCGCGGCTCGACCGGGTGCGGCGCTGCGCCAACCCTGAATGCGGCTGGCTGTTCCTCGACGACAGCCGTGCGGGCAAGCGCCGCTGGTGCTCGATGTCGTCCTGCGGCAACCGCGCCAAGGCCCGGCGGCATTATCACAAGAGCAAGGACGACGACGCCTGACCCGGTGAGACCATGACATCGCCTACGACCAGAGCGACCGCGACCAGAGCCCTGCCTTCCGCCGTCAGCCTGTTCGTGGTCATGGCCGCGTCGCTGTTCGCGCCGCCGTGGACGCTCGACTGGTGGCAGGCCTGGCTTTTCCTGATCGTCTATTTCGGCGGCTCGCTCGTGCTGATGCTCGATCTGGCCAAGCGCGATCCGGCGCTGCTCGAGCGGCGCATGAAGGGCGGACCATGGGCCGAGGAGCGGCTGGAGCAGAAGATCATCATGACCTTCGCCTCCCTGGGATTCTTCGCCCTGCTGCTGATTCCCGCCTTCGACCGCCGCTTCGGCTGGTCGCATCTGCCGGCCATCGTCGCGATCGCCGGCAACGCGCTGATGCTGATCGGCGGCTGGGGCGTCTGGCGCGTCTTCTGCGAGAACAGCTTCACCTCGGCACGCATCGAACTCGCGAGCGACCAGCGTGTGATCTCGACCGGTCCCTACGCTCTCGTGCGCCATCCAATGTACACGACGGCGCTGGTGATGATGGTGGGGATTCCCCTGGCCCTCGGCTCGCTGTGGGGCCTGCTCGCCTTCGCGGCGATGATGCCGGCGCTGATCTGGCGCATCTTCGACGAGGAGAGGTTCCTCGTCTCCAGCCTTTCCGGCTACGCGGAGTACAAACAAAAAGTGCGGTATCGCCTGATACCGCACCTGTGGTGAGCTTCTTGTCTTTTCTGCACGGTGCGGGCTCTCGCGCCTGTGAAGGCGCTGCCGCCCGCCGGCATTTTGCTCTTAGCGCAAAATGCTCTGGAGCTTCATGGCGACACCCATGTCGCCCTCGATCTTCAGCTTGCCGGTCATGAACGCGGTCATGCCGTCGAGCTTGCCGTTGATCATGTCGTCGAGGTCGCTGAACGCCATCTTAAGGGTGCAGTCGGCGGCGTTGTCGTCGTTGCTGACGGCCGGCGGGTTGGCGTTGCCGTCGATGTAGACGACGCCCTGGTCGGTGCTGAACTTCACGGTGTTGCCGAAGGACGACTTCTTCGCCGCGCCTTCCTTCATTTTCGCGGTGATTTCCTGCAAGGTCATGTGGCGAGTTCCTCCAGCCGGTAGTGCTGAGGGGGCTTACTTGACCTTTACGTAAACGTCAAATAAGGCCGCATGAACGGCCGTTCAGGCGGAGGAAGCATGTCATATCGCTCGGTCTTCAAGCTGGATTTGTTTGCCGGCCAGACCGTGATCGTCACGGGAGGCGGCAGCGGCATCGGCCGCTGCACCGCACACGAGATCGCGGCGCTCGGCGCGCACGTCGTCATCACCGGCCGCAAGGCCGAGAAGCTCACCGCCGTGAAAGCGGAGATCGAGACGGCCGGCGGCTCGTGCGAGACGCACGCCTTCGACATCCGCGAGGAGGCCCAGGTCAAGGAGGCGGTTGCGAAGATCGTCGCCAGCAACGGCCGCATCCACGGGCTGTTCAACAACGCCGGCGGCCAATTCCCGGCGATGGCGGCCGACATGAGTGCCAAAGGCTTCGACGTGGTGGTGCGCAATAACCTCACCGGCGGCTTCATCGTCAGCCGCGAGGTCTTCAAGCAGTCGATGGAGAGCCACGGCGGCTCGATCGTGAACATGGCCGCCGACATGAGGAACGGCTTCCCGACCATGGCGCACACCGGTGCCGCGCGCGCCGGCATGGTGAACCTGACCATGACCCTCGCCCACGAATGGGCCTTCGCCGGCGTGCGCGTGAATGCCGTGTCGCCGGGCTGGATCGCCTCCTCCGGAATGGACACCTACCAGGGCGAATTCAAGGATCGCATTCCCAAGCTCAAGAACTACTGCCCGCTCGGCCGGCTCGGCACCGAGAGCGAGGTATCGGGCGCGGTCTGCTTCCTGCTGAGCGACGCCTCGGCCTACATCACCGGCACCGAGATCCGCATCGACGGCGGCGTGCCGCTCGGCAACCGCTCGATGGATCTCACGATCACCGACCGGTCGAAGCCCTTCAACGGCTTCCATCTCGCCGTGACGCCCAAAGTGCTGGGCGGCTGATCCATGCCCGTCCTCGAGTCCCAGGTCGATCGCAACAGCGACGAGTTCAGGAAGAACCGCGAGCGGATGCTCGCCGCCATCCAGGAGTTCCGCGACGCCGAAGCGAGCGTGCAGGCGGCATCCGACAAGTCGCGCGATCGCTTCCGCAAGAGAAAGCAACTCATGCCGCGCGAGCGCATCGCTCTGTTGCTCGACAGAGGCGCGCCTTTCCTCGAGTTGATGCCGCTCGCCGGCTACCGCATGCACGACGACAAGGATGGCTCGAGCGCCGGCGGCGGCTCGGTCGCCGGCATCGGCTATATCGAAGGCGTGCGCTGCGTCGTGTCGGCGTCGAACTCGGCGATCAAGGGTGGCACCGTCGCACCCTCCGGCCAGCGCAAGGGCCAGCGGGTGCAGCAGATCGTGCTCGAGAACAAGCTGCCGATCGTTCACCTGGTCGAATCGGGCGGTGCCAATCTGCTCTATCAGGCGGAGATCTTCGTGCCCGGTGGCCGCGGCTTCGCCAACCAGGCACGCATGTCGGCGCGCGGCATCCCGCAGGTCTGCGTCGTGCACGGCTCCTCGACCGCAGGTGGCGCCTACCTGCCGGGCCTCAGCGACTACGTGATCATGGTGCGCGGCCAATCCAAGGTGTTCCTCGCCGGCCCGCCGCTCCTGAAGGCCGCGACGGGCGAGATCGCGACCGACGAAGACCTCGGCGGCGCCGAGATGCACGCCACCGTCTCGGGCGTCGCCGAATGGATGGCAGAGAACGATGCCGACGGCATCCGTATGGCGCGCGAGGTGATCGCGACATGGCACTGGAACGACAAGCTGCCGCCCAAGACCGCGAAGCCGTTCAAGCCGCCGGTGTACGACATCGAGGATCTCTGCGGCGTCGTCCCGCCTTCGCACAAGGACCCGTACGACGTGCGCGAGGTGATCGCGCGACTGGTCGACGGCTCGGAGTTCCTCGAGTTCAAGGGCCTGTTCGACCAGCAGACGATCTGCGGCTGGGCCGAGATCGAGGGCGAGCCGGTGGCGTTCATCGGCAACAACGGGCCGATCACCACCAAGGGCGCGGTGAAGGCGGCGCAGTTCATCCAGCTCTGCTGCCAGCAGGGCACGCCGATCGTCTACCTGCAGAACACCACCGGCTACATGGTCGGGACAGAGGCCGAGCGCGGCGGCATCGTCAAGCACGGCTCGAAGATGATCCAGGCGGTCGCCAACGCCACGGTGCCGCAGATCACCATCGTGATCGGCGGCAGCTTCGGCGCCGGCAACTACGGCATGTGCGGCCGCGCCTACGATCCGCGCTTCATCTTCGCCTGGCCCAACAGCCGCACCGCCGTGATGGGCGGCGAGCAGGCCGCCGGGGTGATGAAGACCGTGACCGAGCAGAAATTCATCCGCGAGGGCAAGGAGCCGCCGCGCGAGCAGATCGACAAGATGTTCAAGGCGATCGTCGACCAGTTCGACAAGGAATCGACCGCGCTCTACGGCACCGCCCATCTGTGGGATGACGCCATCATCGACCCGCGCGACACCCGCCGCATCCTCGCCTTCACCCTGTCGATCGCCCGCGAATCGATCGTGCGACCGCTCAATCCCATCACCTTCGGCGTCGCGAGGATGTGATGCAGAGCCATGATCCCCTTTCCACCCGCACTGTGTCATCCCGAGCACAGCGAGGGATCTATCGTAGCACCGGCCATAGATCCCTCACTTCGCTCGGGATGACACGGAGGGAGCTCTCCCGATGAAATTCACGCCCGAACACGAAGCCCTGCGCCAGACCTGGAAGACGCTGATCGATCGCGAAATCAATCCGTATGTCGACGAGTGGGAGAAGGAAGGCCAGTTCCCCGCCCACGAGCTGTTCAAGAAGATGGGCAATGCGGGGCTGCTCGGCGTCGACAAGCCGGTCGAGTTCGGCGGCTCGGGCCTCGACTTCTCCTACGCCATGGTCTGCTCCGAATCGCTCGGCCTGGTGAATGGCGGCTCAATCCCGATGGGCACCGGCGTGCAGATCTCGATGGCGACTCCGGCGCTCGCCCGCTACGGCAGCGACGAGCTTCGCCAGGAATTCCTCGCGCCGTCGATCGCCGGCGACTACGTCGCCTGCCTCGGCGTGTCGGAGACCGGTGCGGGCTCCGACGTCGCCTCGATCAAGACCCACGCCCGCCGGGTCGGCGGCGACTGGGTGATCAACGGCGGCAAGATGTGGACCACCAACGGCGCCCAGGCCGACTGGATGTGCCTGCTGGCCAACACCGGCGAGGGCCAGGTCCACAAGAACAAGTCGCTGATCGTCGTACCGATGCCGACCAAGGGCCTCTCGATCGTGAAGAAGCTCAACAAGCTCGGCATGCGCGCCTCGGACACTGTCCAGACCTTCTTCGACGAGGTGAAGGTGCCGGTGCGCTACACGATCGGCCAGCCGGGCCAGGGCTTCATCTACCAGATGCAGCAGTTCCAGGAGGAGCGCCTGTGGGCCGGCGCCGGCACGCTGATGGGCTGCGATCGCATCATCAACGCCACCATCGACTACACGCGCGAGCGCCAGGTGTTCGGCAAGCCGCTGCTCGACAACCAGGTCGTCCATTTCCGCCTGGCCGAGCTCAAGAGCGAGGTCGAGGCGCTGCGCTCACTGGTCTATCGCGCCTGCGAGGAATATCTCCTCGGCCAGGACGTCACCATGCTGGCCTCGATGGCCAAGCTGAAGGCCGGACGCTTGCGTCGCGAGGTGTCCGACGCCTGCCTGCAATACTGGGGCGGCGCCGGCTACCTGTGGGACAGTCCAGTGGCGCGCGCCTATCGCGACGGCCGGCTGGGCTCGATCGGCGGCGGCGCCGACGAGGTCATGCTGCAGATCATCGCCAAGCTCATGGGCAACATGCCCCGCCTTGGTAACCGATGACCGTGGACAACCCTGTGCATAACA
>DASXQC010000537.1:0-3584 GCA_036493235.1 Reyranella sp. | reverse complement strand
GGCGGGCTGATGCGGCCGCGCTCCTGGTTGGGCGGCGGATCGAGCTCGCCGAAGCGACGGCTGAAGGCCAGCAGATGATCGTCGTCGAGCTTCTGGTTGCGCAACAGGATCACCGAGTTCTCGTGCCAGGCGCGCTCGACCACGCGGAACTGCGCCTGGTCCAGCTGCTTGAGGTCGACGCCCAATATCTCGACGCCGACGGCGTCGCTGAGCGGCCGCACCGTCACTGCCATCGCTTCCTCCACTGTTGCTGCGATGATCGGCCCGCGCGCGCAGCCGATCAAGCGCCCAGCACCAGCTTCATCCAGCTCGCAAGCTTGTCCGCCACCGCGGGCGCGATCGGCCCGGCGAATCCCGGATCGGACGGCCCCGACACCGTCTTGAGATTGTGGCTGACCATCGGGAACACCTGGACCTCGCCGGACCTGGAGCGCTTGGCCAGCGCATCGACCAGCGGCTGGATGTCGCCCATCGGGACGACCTGCGTGTCGGCGCCGCCCTGCACCAGCAGGCAGCTCGCGTCGATCGACTCGAGTGCCTTGGCAGGATCGAAGGTGAGGGCCCGCTGCAGGAAGGCGCCGACGCTGTCGGGAAAGACCAGCTTCAGCTCTTGCGGCGTGTCGTCCGGTGCGTGGCCGGTCGCGATGATCGTCTGCATGATCCGGTCGGCGTCGGCGGCGAACGCCGGGGCGTTGCGCGTGATCTGGTCATGCACGATCCCGCGCAACGGCCGGCCGGGTGTCGAGGCGAGCACCAGGGCGTACGGTTCCTTCTTGTCCGTTGCTTGGCCCATCGCCTGGGCGGCGGCGAGCGACAGCAACCCGCCTTCGCTGTGGCCGAGCAGGGCCGTCGCATAGGGCTTGATCTCGTCATGGCGCAGCAACTCTGCATGCGCGGCAGCCACGTCGGCGACAAAATGGTCCCACGCCCAGAAACGCTCCTGGGCTTCGAGCTTGTTCTCGGGCATCGGCGTCGAGGTTCCGATGCCGCGTTTGTCGTAGCGTAGCGAAGCGATGCCGTTCTTCGCCAACAGCTCGGCGATCTGCTTCAGGAGGTCGATCTTCGCGGCGAGATAGCGGTTGTTGCCGTCGCGGTCGGTCGGGCCGCTGCCCGCGACCAGCACCACGCCCGGCACCCGCTGCAGCTCGCTGAGCAGCGGCAGCAGCAAGGTGCCGCTCAAGGTCACGCCAGCCGCGCCGGCGAAGCGCACATCCTCGTGCTTGGACCCCATCGGGTACTTCTGCGCCGCCGCCGGCCGGGCGGCAAATGCGGCGCTGGCGAGCAGCGCGCGCCGGCGAATCACGCCCTGGGACTCATTGGCGGGGACCGCTCAGGATATGGACGTGGAAATGGAACACGACCTGGCCGCCGCCGGGACCGACATTGGAGCCGATGCGGTAACCGCCGGCGACGCCGAGGCTCTCGGCCACCCGGGTGACGGCGCGCCAGAAGCCCGCAACCATGTCTGGCGGCGCCGACTGCGAGAAGTCGGTGAGGGAGACGTACTCGCCTTTGGGGATCGCCAGCACGTGCACCTTGGCCTTCGGGTAGAGGTCCCTGAAGGCGAGCGCGTACTCGTCCTCGTACACTTTGGCACAGGGCGCTTCGCCACGCAGGATTTTGGCGAAGATGTTGTTGCGGTCGTAGGCGGGCGTCATGACGCCGCTATTTCTGCTTGCGCGCCGCCTTCTCGGCAAGGCCGCCCAGCCCCTCGCGTCGCGCCAGCTCTTTCCAGACCGCGTCCGGCTTCACGTTGTTGGCAGCCCACAGGGTCAGCAGGTGATAGAGCAGGTCGGCGCTCTCGGCGATCAGCTTGGGCCTGTCGCCGCGCACGCCCTCGATCACGGCCTCGACCGCTTCCTCGCCCAGCTTCTTGGCGATCTGCTGGCGGCCGCGGCTGAACAGTCGGGCGGTATACGACGTGTCGGGATCGGCGCCCTTGCGGCTGTCGATCACGGCATACAGCCGCTCGAGCATGTGATCGTCGGGGACACCGTCGGTCTGGCGCTTCTTCAGCGCCTTCTTCTTGGCTTTCTTGTTCTTTGCCATCGAGGGGTACTCTGAGAGCGCCTCTTCCCTGGGCGCGCGCACCATCTTACGCGAAAATCACGCAGGTTGCGAGATTGGACGCACGGCAACGCCAGCCCGCGACAGATGTTCCTTGGCCTGGGCGATGGTGAACGTACCGAAGTGGAAGATCGACGCAGCCAGCACCGCTGATGCACCGCCCTTGGTCACGCCTTCGACCAGATGATCGAGCGTGCCGACGCCGCCCGACGCGACGACCGGCACCGGCACCGCGTCCGAGACCGCGCGGGTCAGCGCGAGATCGAAGCCCGACTTGGTGCCGTCGTGGTCCATCGAGGTGATCAGGATCTCGCCGGCGCCGTAACCGGTCATGCGCCGTGCCCAATCGATCGCGTCCAGACCGGTGCCCTTGCGGCCACCATGGGTGAAGACTTCCCATTTGCCGGGTGCGGTCTGGCGGGCGTCGATCGAGACCACGATGCATTGGTCGCCGTACTTCTCGGCCGCCTCGCGCACGAACTCGGGCCGGGTGACGGCGGCCGAGTTGATCGAGACCTTGTCGGCGCCGGCCAACAGCAGGCGGCGGATATCCTCGATCGTGCGCACCCCGCCGCCCACGGTCAGCGGCATGAAGCACTGCTCGGCGGTGCGGCCGACCACGTCGAGGATGGTGTCGCGGTTCTCGTGGCTCGCCGTGATGTCGAGGAAGGTGAGCTCGTCGGCGCCGGCGGCGTCGTAGACCCGGGCCTGCTCGACCGGATCGCCGGCATCGCGCAGGTCGAGGAACTGCACGCCCTTGACGACGCGCCCGTCCTTGACGTCGAGGCAGGGGATGATGCGGACCTTGAGCATGTCCATCAGTCGCCCTTCAGCACGCGGATCGCATCGGGCACGGTGACGCGGCCGTCGTAGAGCGCCCGGCCGACGATGGCGCCGACGATGCCGTGCTCCTCGGCAGGCCTGAGCTCGCGCAGGTCGTCGAGCGAGCTGACGCCGCCCGAGGCGATCACCGGCGTGGTGAGGTGCTGGGCCAGGGTGATGGTGGCGTCGATGTTCACGCCGCCCATCGCGCCGTCGCGGTCGATGTCGGTGTAGATGATGGCGGCGATGCCGGCGTCCTCGAAGCGCAGCGCCAGGTCGAGAGCCCGCACCGTGCTCTGCTTGGTCCAGCCGTCGACCGCGACGATGCCTTCGCGCGCATCGATGCCGACGGCGACCTGGCCCGGCCACTGCTTGCAGGCGGCCTTCACCAGGCCTGGCTCCTTGACTGCGATGGTACCGAGGATGACGCGCTTCACGCCCGCCTCGATCCATTGCGCGATGCTCTCGATGGTGCGGATGCCGCCGCCGAGCTGGGTCGGTACCTCGACCGTCTTCAGGATCTCGACCACCGCGGCCCGATTGACCGGATGGCCTTCGACGGCGCCGTTGAGGTCGACCAGATGCAGCCACTCGCAGCCGGCCTGAGCGAAGGCCTTGGCCTGGGTCGCCGGGCTGTCGTTGAACACGGTGGCCTTGGCCATGTCGCCCCGTACGAGGCGCACGCACTTGCCGTC
>DASXQC010000536.1:0-3605 GCA_036493235.1 Reyranella sp. | reverse complement strand
CGACCGGCGTGTCGTCGTCATGCCAGAGCTCGCAGACTTGCCAGTCGCCGGTCAGGCAGGTTCGCGGATCGATCGACGAGTCGCTGTCGATCACCATCAGTTGGGCATACGGATTGTAGTGCCGGACCAGGCGATGGCTCGCCCGGAAGAGATCGGCCTGTGAGGGGTGGTGCAGGCAGACTTGCTGGAAGATCAGCACCGCCCGCCGCCTGCAGGCTCCGTCAGCCGTGCGCCATCGCGGCGCGGCTGGCGGGCAGGGAGAACCATTCGCGCTCGTCCTGGCGGAACTGCTCGCGCACGTAGTCGATGACCGTGCGGATGCGCGCGCCCTTGTTCGTCTCCTCGTGGCTCACCAGCCAGATGTCGCGCACGATCCGAAGGTCGATCGGCGCGGCGACCAGGTTGGACGACTTGGTGACGTAGTCGGGGAACACCGAGATGCCGTAGCCGACCCGCACCGCCTCGACCGCCGAGTAGGACGAGTTGGTGCGCAGTACGACGTTGGGGCTGCGCTCGACCACCTCGCTCCACGGCTTCATCGCCGGCAGGCTGTGCAGCGTCGTGTGATCGACGATGTGATGGTCGCGCATGTCCTCGAGCCGCTGCGGCATGCCGTACTGCTCGATGTAGGAGGGTGCGGCGAAGATCGACATGTTGAACTGGCCGACCCGCGCCGCCACGAGCTGGTTGGAGGTCGGGCGGAAGAAGCGGATGGCGAGGTCGGCCTGGCGTGTGGCGAGGTCGAGCACCTGATCGCCCGCGATCACCTGCACGACGATGTCGGGATGGCTGCGCCGCAGCTGGTCGAGCCGCGGCACCAGCCAGTGGGCAGCGATGCCCTCGGTGCAGGCGATGCGGACCACGCCGGCCATCTCGCGGTCGAGGCCGGCGAGGTGCCGCTCGATCGATGTGGCGTTGGACAGCATCGACTCGGCTTGCACCAGCACGCCGCGTGCGGCCGGAGTCACCTCCATGCCGTGGCGATGACGGTCGAACAGCTTGGCGCCCAGCCGACGCTCGAGCGCCTGGATTCGTCTACCGACCGTCGTCTGCTTGGTGTTCAGTTGCGTCGCGGCGGCGCTGAAGCTGCCGGTCTTCGCGACTGCCAGAAAGAAACGCACATCATCCCAGTCGCCCAGGATGTTCGGAACTTTGCTCTTACGGGGTGTCGGAGTGACCATTGTAACAATCGATACAATGCGAGGGCGGTCGGTACATTTACTTGTTAGGGGCTGTTGTGGTTTATCTTACACCATTGATTGTGGAATGTCGTTTTATGTCTCGTTTGTAGGGGATTAGCCGGTATTTCTAAACGACCGGCTCGCGTCGGCCCCTCCACTATATCTAGTCCTCGCATTCGTTAGTCAATCAGTCTGTTGTATTGACGTACGTTGCGAGGTGCTCCTGTGTCCGCCATCAGTCCGGACAGTAACGCGACAGTGTTGGCGACCCTCGTCAGCCGGTGCAGTCGCTATGTGCGCAGTCCCTCGACCCGACTGGCCGCTTTCGCGGGTCTGTTGACCTATCTCTGCTATGCATACGCGCATAACAGCTGGACGAATCCGGCCCTGATTGGCGTCGCGATCTTCTTCGCGCTGTTCATGCCGACCTACAGTCGCATCAGCAACAAGATCGAGATCTGGTCCAACAACCAGTTCGGCTACGTCACCGGCGGACGGCTGGGCCGCTTCTCTTTCCAGTTTGTCGTGAACCTCGCGCTGTTCGCGGTGATGCTCTACGGCCACGGCATGAGCCGCGCCGGCGTCGCCACGGTCGGCGGCATCGCGGGCGCCGCGCTGATCACGAGCCTGGCCTCGCAGGGCCTGCAGTATCTCGGCATCTACCTGTATGCCCGCGGCGTCGGCGACTACAACCGCAACGTGCTGGCCGGACTTGTTGTCAACACCGTCCTGACGGCGCTCGGCACGGCGGGCCTGCCCTATGCGCGCGAGGCCTTCCTGGCTGTGGGCTTCGGTCTCGGCGGATTCCTTCTGCTGGTCGGTCTGCTGTCCGACCTGCGGTCGATCTTCGCGCCCAAGGGCGGCATCGGGTTGTATTTCGGGACCTTCAATCCGGTCCACAACACCCATCTCGCCATCATCCAGCGTGCCACGGAGCAACGCAGGCTCGACAAGATCATCATCCATCCGACCCTGATCCCGCGGCTGCATGTCGAGGCTTTCCGCCGCGGCGAGATCCGCGTCGGCCGGCTGAAGGACGGCTTCCAGATCTACGAGAAGACCGAGAAGGCCGACGTCGCCGTCGACTATTTCCCCACCGGCAACATCTTCCTGCCACCGGAGACGCGTAAGGCGCTGATCGAACTGGCGGTCGCCGACGCAGGGCTCGCAGGCAAGGTCGAGGTGATCGCGCTCCGCGAGACCTACGACAAGAAGGGCTTTCAGGGCGTGATCGCCGAAATCAAGAAGAGACATCCCGGCGTGCGGCTGCATACGCTGCACGGCACGGACTTCGGCGGCATGTACGTGCGCCAGATCTGCGACGAATGCGGCTGGATCTATCCTTGGCGGATCATGCGCCGCGACAAGGTCTCGGCGACCGCGATACGCAAGGGCGCCACGGGGATGACACCGCCGGCCGTGACGGACGTGCTGGCGCAGCTTTCGCAGAATCTTCCGGAGGTGACGGCAGGGGGTCGCCGCTTCCGGAATGATAACGGAGTGTTGACCGAGGGGGTCTAAATGAGCTTGCAGACGACGACGACCGACCGGATGAGTAACCGTCCTGTCGTAACGATCAAACTTGTCTCGACTTCCGACGAGCTGCTGCAGTGCTATGCGCTCCGAGCCGCCGTCTTCATGGGCGAGCAGCAATGCCCGTACTGGGAGGAATTCGACGGCAACGACTACAGCGCCAGTCATCTGATGCTGTACGTCGACGGCGAGCCCGCGGCCTCGATGCGGGTGCGCTGGTTCCAGGGCTTTGCCAAGCTCGAACGGGCGATCATCCTGAAGCGTTACCGCTCGCTCGGCCTGTTTATTCCCTTCGTCGAATGGGCGCGCGACTTCGCCGCCAAGAAGGGCTACCCGAAGGCCTACCTGCACGGCCAGCAGCGGCTGTGGGAGATCTTCGAGCGCCAGGGCTTCCGCAAGGTCAACGAGGCGCCCTTCCACTTCTCCGACCATGAGTACGGCGCGTTCGCCGCCGACCTCGACGTGCCGCAGGACGCGCCGTCGGTCTTCACCGATCCGATGGTGCTGAACCGGCCGGAGGACCAGCTCAACCAAACAGGCATCCTGGAAAAGTCCATGGATCGCGGAGCGTCCAATCCGCACGCGGAATGGGCCGAGCGTCGTCATCACTGAATTGAAGGGGGAATTATCATGCGTACTGGTGTGCAAGCTATCGACGGCGTTCCGGTGACCACTCGGCTCGCCATGAAGATGGAAGACTCGCTGCAGGCGTTCGCGGTGCGCGCGGCCTGCTTCATCGGCGAGCTCGATGTGCCGTTCTCCGAGGAGTTCGACGGCCACGACTACGGCGCCACCCACGTCATCGCCTATATCGGCGACGAGCCGGTCGGCACGGTGCGGGTGCGCTGGTTCAAGTCGTTCGCGATGTGCGAGCGGCTGGCGGTGATGCAG
>DASXQC010000535.1:0-3740 GCA_036493235.1 Reyranella sp. | reverse complement strand
TATCGGCTGCTACCAGAGCCCGGTCGGCATCGCCGCCAGCCAGGCCGCCGCCAAGTACAACACGCCGTTCCTGATCGATGTCGGCGCGTCCGACCTGCTGGTGACGCGCGGGCTGAAGAACATCTTCCGCATCAAGCCGGGCTTCGGCGCCTGCGTCGACCAAGGCATCTCGCTGCTGGGCGACCTCAACAAGAAGGCCAACGGCGTCGCCAAGAGCGCGGTGATCGTGCACGAGTCGGGCGAGTTCGGCACCGGCACCGCCAAGCTGCTGTCGAGCAAGCTGCCGGGCATCGGCATCCAGGTG
This sequence comes from Reyranella sp., assembly GCA_036493235.1. Lineage (GTDB taxonomy): Bacteria > Pseudomonadota > Alphaproteobacteria > Reyranellales > Reyranellaceae > Reyranella. The sequence continues at coordinate 3,436 of DASXQC010000535.1, read as the reverse complement.
AAGGAAGTGATCGCGCACGACAACCCGACGCGCAACTTCGACAACATCGCGCTGCGCATCCGCTCGGCCGCGCCGGACATCGTCATGATGTCGAACTACCAGAACGAATACGTCCTGCTGGCCCGCACACTCTACCAGCAGAAGGTCAACCTGGCGGCGATGTATTCGATTCTGGGCGGCGGCTTCAACTACAAGTTCGCCAAGGAGCAGCCCGACGTCTCGCAGTACATGATCGACGTCAACCACTGGTACAACCCGAAATCCGAGAAGGCGCTGGCGCTGAAGAAGCGCGTCGAGGCGGCCGGCAAGGAATTCACCTTCGAGGTCTATCTCGCCTACACCGTCGTCGACCTGCTGGCCGATTCGCTGGAGCATGCGGGCTCGGCCGACAAGGAGAAACTGACCGCGGCCCTCAACGCCTCGACCTTCAAGGCCGAGCTGATGCCCTATGGCCCGACCAAGTTCGTCAACGGCCAGAACGAGGGCGGCCGCGCCGAGGTCATGCAGGCGATCAAAGGCGACATCAAGGTGATCGCGCCGGCGGAGTTCGCCGAGATCCCGCCGGTCTTCCCGAAGCCGAAGTTTACCTGAGGCCTCAGCGGTTGACGCACCACCACCACCAACAACAGCACCACTACCACCTCACCCTGAGGAGCATCGCGCAGCGATGCGTCTCGAAGGGTGGGTCGCGAGCGTGGTGCTCGTTTCCACCAAGCCGCGGAGATTACTCCGCGGTAATCGAGGCGCTCACTGCGTTCGCTCCTCAGGGTGAGGTGGTGTTGGCGTTGCGGCCGCTGGATACGATCTAGCGTAGATGCTCGATCCGCAAATCATCCTCGCCGGCGTGCTGAACGGCCTGCTGGCGGGCGGCATCTATGTGCTGGTCGCCGTCGGGCTGACGCTGATCTACGGCGTCCTGCACATCATCAACTTCGCGCATGGCAGCCTCTTGATGCTCGCCATGTATGCCGTGTTCTTCCTCTGGAAGCTGCTCGGCCTCGACCCGTACGTCTCGCTGCCGCTGGTGACGGCGGGCGCGTTCGCCGTCGGCTTCGTGCTCTACCGGCTGGTGATCGGCCGCTTCAGCCACGGCCGGGATGAGAACATCCTTTTGATCACGCTCGGCGTCTCGATCGTCGCCGACAACGGCGCGCTGCTGTTCTTCGGCGGCGATACCCAGACGATCGACGTTCCTTATGCCGGTGACATCATCCAGATCGGTGCGGCCTTCCTGCCCCTGCCCAAGGTGATCTCCTGCGGCGCGGCACTGCTGATCTGCCTGGTTCTCGGCCTGTTCATGACCCGCACCGATACCGGCAAGGCAATCCGAGCCGTGGCGAAGGAACGTCAGGGCGCGCGGCTGGTCGGCATCGACGTCGAGCACATCTTCGCGGTGTCCTACGGCATCGGCATCGCCTGCCTTGGCGCCGCGGCGTGCCTGCTGATGCCGACCTTCTACGTCACGCCGCAGTCGGGCTACGCCTTCGTGCTGGTGGCCTTCACCATCGTCGTGCTGGGCGGTATGGGCAGCTTCCTCGGCGCGGCGGTCGGCGGCTTCCTGATCGGCATCACCGAATCGCTGGGCGGCCTGTTGCTGGGCGAGCAGCTTGGCCAGATCGGCATCTCGCTGATCTTCATCCTGATCCTGCTGCTGAAGCCCACCGGCCTGTTCGGTAGCCGGGCATGAGGCACCTCGCCCTCGCCGCCGCCCTGCTGGCCGCCGTGATCTATCCGCTGCTGGTGCCGAACTACCTCGCCACGGTCGGCATGCTGATGTTCTTCACCGCCTTCATCGGCCAGTCGTGGAACATCTCGGGCGGCTTCGCCGGCCAAACCTCGTTCGGCCACGCGGTGTTCTTCGGCGTCGGCGCCTACACCTCGACCATCCTGCAGGTCACCTACGGCTGGAACCCGTGGCTCGCCTGGCCAGCGGCGATGGCGATGGGCGGGCTGGTCGGCGCCGGCATCGCCATGCTGTCGTTCCGCGCCGGTCTGCGTGGCTCCTACTTCGCGCTGATCACACTGGCCTTCGCCGAGGTCTTCCGCATCGCCGCCAACTCCGCCTCGATCACGCGCGGCGGGCTCGGCATGCTGATCAAGGCCGACCAGCGGCCGATCAATTTCCAGTTCAAGGACCAGATCTGGATCTACTACCTCGCGCTCGGCCTGTGCCTGGTCTCGCTGCTGATCGCCTGGTGGCTGACCCGCAGCCGCTTCGGCGCCCGCCTGGTGGCGATCCGCGAGAACGAGGACGCGGCGCGCGCATTGGGCATCGACGTCTTCACCGAGAAGGTGAAGGTGCTCACCCTCTCCGGCGCCATGTGCGCCGCGGGCGGCACCTTCTACGCGCAGAAATACCTCTACATCGATCCCAATATCACCTTCGGCATCGACAAGTCGGTCGAGATGCTGCTGGTCACGATGGTTGGCGGCGCGGGCACCATCTTCGGCCCGTTGATCGGCTCGATCGTCCTCACTTCCATCAACGAGCTGACGCGTGCAGCGGCTAGCGTCCTTCCGGTGCTGAAGAACGTCCAGCCGCTCAGCCTGATCGTCTATGGCGCCATGCTGATCCTGATCGTGGCCCGCCTGCCCGATGGTTTCGCCAGCCTGTTCGGACGCCGCCGCCATGCTTGAGGTGCGCGAGCTCTCCAAGGCGTTCGGCGGCCTCAAGGCCGTCGACCAGGCCTCGCTCGACGTACGCTCGGGCGAGATCGTCGGCCTGATCGGGCCCAACGGCGCGGGCAAGACGACGCTGTTCGCCACCATCGCCGGCTTCCACAAGCCCGATGGCGGCCGCATCACCCTGCAGAGCCACGACATCACCGGCATGGCGCCGCACCGAATCTGCGCCGCCGGCATGGTCCGCACCTTCCAGATCACCCAGCCATTCGCACGCATCAGCGTGCGCGAGAACATCATGGTCGGCGCCTATTTCCGCACCGCCGACCGCCACGAGGCGGCGAGCCTCGCCGAGGCGGTCGCCAACCAGGTCGGCATGGGCGACCAGCTCGACCGGCCGGGCTCGGACCTCACCGTCGCCGGTCGCAAGCGGCTCGAGCTCGCCCGCGCGCTCGCCACCCGTCCGGCGCTGCTGCTGCTCGACGAGGTGATGGCCGGCCTCAACCCGACCGAGATCGGCGAGATCGTCGAGGTGATCCGCGAGGTTCGCAAAGCCGGCGTCACCATCCTGCTGATCGAGCACGTGATGCAGGCCGTCACTTCGCTGGCCGAGCGTGTCTATGTGCTGAACCAGGGCCGCATGATCGCCGAGGGCACGCCCGCCGCGATCGCTGAGAATCCCGAGGTCGTCGAAGCCTATCTCGGCCATGGCGCCGCCAAGGTGCTGCGTGCTTGAGGTGAAGGCCCTGCGCGCGGGCTACGGCGCGATCGAGATTCTGCGTGGCGTCGACCTCACCGTCGGCGCGGGCGAGAT
>DASXQC010000534.1:0-1604 GCA_036493235.1 Reyranella sp. | reverse complement strand
GTGGTGCCTTTGCTGAAAAGCGTTCCGGGCCTGCGACCGGTGGCCATTTTCGACGAGATCCGGCACCGCCATCCCGAGATCGGCGTCGGTGTCCGGCGTACGTTGGAACGGCGCATCCGCACCTGGCGGGCGCTCAAAGGGGCTGAGCGGGACGTCATCTTCCGGCAGGAGCACATCCCGGGTCGGCTGGGGTTGTCCGATTTCACCGAGATGGGCGATCACGGCGTCAGCATCGCCGGTGTGTCGCTCGATCACCGGCTCTATCACTTCTGCCTGGCCTTCTCGGGCTGGGAGCATGCCCATGTCGTGCTGGGCGGTGAGAGTTTCGTGGCATTGGCGGAGGGGTTGCAGAATGCGCTGTGGGCGCTCGGCCGGGTCCCGTTGCAGCATCGCAGCGACAGCCTGTCGGCCGCCTTCCGCAATCTCGACGACGACACGCGGCAGGATCAGACGCGCCGCTACGAGGCGCTGTGCGCGCATTACCGCATGCTGCCGACCCGCAACAATCGTGGCTTGGCGCACGAGAATGGGTCGATCGAAAGCTCGCATGGTCATCTGAAGCGAGCAATCGAGGACGCGCTGTTGCTGCGCGGGTCGCGCGATTTCGATACGCTCGAGGCCTATCGCCGCTTCGTCGACGAGATCGTCGGGCGGCGCAATGCTCGCAACAGCAAGCGACTGGATCTCGAGCGCCCGGAGCTACAGGCGCTGCCGGCGAACCGGACGACGGATTACGAGGAGACAATCGTCACCGTCACCTCGACCAGCGGGTTCACCCTCAAGAAGGTGTTCTATTCGGTGCCCTCGCGCCTGATCGGCCATCGCCTGCGCGTGCGCCTGTACGACGATCGGCTCGAGTGCTTTCTCGGCGCGACGGCGCTGATGACACTGCGCCGCGGGCGGCCGCATCCCAACGGCAAGCACGGCCACGTGGTCGATTACCGGCACGTCATCCACGCCTTACGGCGCAAGCCGATGGCGCTGCTCAACCTGGTCTATCGTGAGCAGCTCTTCCCGCGCCGCGCCTATCAGCGCGCCTTCGAGGCGTTGCTGGCCAGTGACAGTGAGAAGCAGGCATGCCGCACTATGGTCGGGCTGTTGGCGCTTGCTCACGATCGTGCCTGCGAGACCGAACTCGCTGACACCATCAACGCCGAACTCGATGCCGGCAGACTGCCCGATCTTGAGACCCTCGGTCGACGCTTCGCGCCGCACCCAACCGCCATTCCCGACATCACCGTCGAGGTGGCGCCGCTGCATCTTTATGATGAGCTCAGCACCGTCCAGCTGGTTGGTGTGGCATGAGAACGACCGATCCGGGCGACGCCGCCCGCATCGAGCTGCTTCTCGCCGAGTTGCGCCTGCCCGCCGTGAAACTGGTCTGGGCTTCGCTTGCCGCCCAGGCCGATAAGGAAGGCTGGCCGGCAGGACGCTTCCTGGCCGCATTGGCCGAACATGAGATCGCCGAGCGCAGCCGCCGACGCCTCGAACGCCATCTCGCCGAAGCTCGGCTACCGCCCGGCAAGACCCTCGACACCTTCGACTTCGAGGCCGTCCCGGTGATCAGCAAGGCCCAGGTCATGGCGCTCGCCGCCGGTGACGCC
>DASXQC010000533.1:0-3183 GCA_036493235.1 Reyranella sp. | reverse complement strand
AGCTTGAGCAGCGATGGCGTCATGCCGGGAATCTGCGCCAGCCTGTGGCCGCGCGTGTTCTGCGACGGCACCGAGCCGATCAGGCCCTTGGTGTAGGGATGCATCGGCCGCTCGATCACGTCGGCGGTGCGGCCCAGCTCGACGATGCGGCCGGCATACATCACGGCGATGCGGTCGGCGAGGCCGGCCACGACAGCGAGGTCGTGCGTCACCCAGATCATCGCCGTGCCGGACTCGCGGCAGAGCCGCTGCGCCTCGAACAGGATCTGGCCCTGGATGGTGACGTCGAGCGCGGTGGTCGGCTCGTCGGCGACGATCAGCTTTGGCTTGTGCAAGAGCGCGATGGCGATCGCCACGCGCTGGCGCATGCCGCCGGAGAACTGGTGCGGATAGGCGCGCAGCCGTTCGTCGGGCGAGGGGATGCCGACCTGCACCAGCGCGGCACGGGCGCGGTCGCGCGCCACGGCGGCGCTCACCTTCACGTGCGCCTGCACCGTCTCGATCATCTGCGTGTCGACCCGCAGGACCGGATTGAGGGTCATCATCGGGTCCTGGAAGATCATGGCGATCTCCGCCCCGCGGATGGCGCGCAGGCGCTCGGGCTTCGCCGTGGTCAGCTCCTCGCCGTTGAACTTTATCGAGCTTCCGTCGACGATACGGCCGGGAGGATCGATCAGGCCCAGGATCGAGAAGCCGGTCACGGTCTTGCCGGAGCCCGATTCGCCCACCAGGCCCAGGACCTCGCCCGGCGCCACGTCGAAGTCGACGCCGTCGACCGCCTTGGCCACGCCCTCCTTGGTGAAGAAGTGCGTGCGCAGGTTCCGGACGCTGAGCGCCGTGCTCATCGAAGATCGCTCATCGAAGATTCCGGGGGTTCAGCACGTCACGCAGGTGGTCGCCGGCGAGGTTGATGCCGACGATGGCGATGGCCAGCGCCACGCCCGGGAAGAAGCTGATCCAGTAGCTGCCCGACAGCAGGAATTCGAAGCCGTTGGAGATCAGCATGCCGAGCGACGGCTGGGTCACCGGCACGCCGACGCCGAGGAAGGACAGTGTCGCCTCCAGCGCGATGGCGCGGGCGAGCGTGATGGTGGCGATCACGATCAGCGACGGCATGCAGTTGGGCAGCATGTGGCGGAACACGATACGCCACGGCGGCAAGGCAAGGCAGGTCGCGGCCTCGACATATTCCTTGTTGCGCTCGACGAGGGCAGCAGCGCGCGAGGCCCGCGCAAAATAAGCCCATTGCACCAGGATCAGGGCGATCAGCACCTTGTCGATGCCCTTGCCCAGCACCGACAGCAGGATCAGCGCCACCAGGATCGCCGGGAAGGACAGCATGATATCGACGATGCGCATCAGGAACGCATCGGTGCGGCCGCCGGCATAGGCCGCGACCAGGCCGACCACGACGCCGATCGCCAAGGCGGCCAGGACCGAGACGAAGCCGACGAAGAGGCTGAGCCGCATGCCGTAGAAGATCGCCGACATCATGTCGCGCGCCTGGCCGTCGGTGCCCAGCCAATAGGTGATCTTGCCGTCGCCCGACACGGTGCCCGGCGGCGATTTGGCATCGAGCAGGTCGAGGTTGGCCAGATCGAACGGGTTCTGCGGCGAGATCAGCGGGGCGAACACGGCGACGAAGATCGACAGCACGACCAGGACGAGGCCGAACACCGCCAGCCTGTTCTCGCAGAAGTCGGAGACGACACGGCGGAACGGGGTCTGCGGCTTGGCCGCGACGACCGGCTCGAGAGCGGTGTCTGTCATGTCGCGCGGCTTTCGAGGCGGACCCGCGGGTCGAGCACCGAATAGAGCAGGTCGACCACCAGGTTCAGCACGACGAAGAAGAAGACGATGACCACCAGGTAGGCAACCACCACCGGCCGGTCGAGCAGCAGAATCGAATCGATCAGCAGCTTGCCGACGCCGGGCCAGGAGAAGACGGTCTCGGTGACCACGGCGAAGGCCACGGTCTGGCCGAACTCCAGGCCGCTCACCGTGGCGATCGGGATCATGATGTTCTTCAGCACATGCACGCCGACGATGCGCCGTTCGCTGAGGCCCTTGGCGCGGGCGAACTTCACGTAGTCCATCGGCAGGACTTCGCGCGCGGTGGCGCGGGCCAGGCGCACGATCAGCGCGCCCTTATAAAGAGAGAGCGTAATCGCCGGCAGCAGCAGGTGGCGCAGGCCATCGAGCGTCAGGAACGAGAGGTGCACGCCCAGCACGTCGACCGTGGCGCCGCGGCCCGAGGCCGGCAGCCGCGGCCAGCCCGGGATCATGTCGGGCAGCATCACGGCGAACACCATGATCAGCATCAACCCGACCCAGAAGTTGGGCAGCGAGAAGCCCAGGATCGAGCCGGTCATGATCGCCTTGGAGCCGGGCGCATTGGGCCGAAGCCCGGCATAGACGCCCATCGGCAGGCCGAGCGCGAGCGAGATCACCAGCGACATGAAGGCGAGCTCGAGCGTCGCGGGGAAGCGCTCGAAGATCAGGCCCATCGCCGGCTGGCCGGCCAGGAAGCTCTTGCCGAAGTTGCCGTGCAGGGCGTCGTTCACGAACAGCAGGTACTGCTGCCACATCGGCAGGTCGAGATGCAGCGCGCGACGTACCGCCTCGCGCTCGAGCTCCGACGCGTCGGGGCTGATCATCATGAGCACGGGATCGCCGATCAGATAGATGCCGACGAACACAAGGATCGACATCACCACCATGACCAGCGCCGCCTGCATCAGGCGGCGGACGATGTAGACGATCATGTGCTGGGAGCGCGGCTCTCCAGAGCCGCATCATGAAGATGAGCGGCACTGGAGTGCCGCGCTCCCAGCAAAGACATGAGTCTCACGCCGCCGGCTTCACGCCGATCGCCAGCGTGTTCTGGTCGGCGCGGCCCTGGTAGGTCAGGCCCTTCTTCATCGCCCACACCGAGAGCTCGAAGTGGATCGGGATCAGGCCGTGGTCCTGCTGGATGGCGATCTTGCTCGCCTCGGCCAGCAGCGCCTCGCGCTTGTCGGTGTCGTTGGTGGCCAGCGCCTCGACCAGCTTGGCGTCCATCGCCTTGTTGGAGTAGCGGCCGGAGTTGGTCGTGCCCATGCCCTTCGGACGATCGGGCGTGGCGAGCAGCGCCTTGAGCGCATTGCTGAGCTCGCCGGTGCTGGCGCCCCAGCCGGCGAGATA
>DASXQC010000532.1:0-2021 GCA_036493235.1 Reyranella sp. | reverse complement strand
GATCATGATCGCACCACGGAGTGGCGCGCCCCCAGCGAAAGAGTTAGCCGCAGGCCACCGAGTAGATGTGCTGCACCTCGCCCGGCAACGGCATGGCCTGCCAGGTTTTGCCGCCGTCCTGGGTGCCGAAGATCTCGCCGTCGTAGCGGGCGCCGAGATAGACCTGGTTGGGGTCGGTGGCGTGCAGCCCGACCGACATGATCGTGCCGTGCACCTGGACCTTGTCGAAGCGCTGCCAGCTCTTGCCGTTGTCGGTGCTGCGATAGAGCGCGCCGTCATGGCTCGAGGCCGCGACCGACAAAGCGGCGTAGAGCGTGTTGGGCTCGGCTGCCGAGACCTTGATGTCGCGTCCGTAAGTCACCGGGGAGAATCGCTTGACCTCCATATCCTCCCAGGTCTGGCCATGGTCGGTGGTGCGGAACAGACCCATGCGCAGCGCCAGGATCGGCGAATCGGGATCCGCCGGGTTGATGGTCACCGCGTGGCCGTCGAGCATGCCCTCAGCGTGGGTGTCGCTGACGATCTTGCTCTTGAGATGCTCGCGCTCGGCAAGCTTGATCAGGCCGGCGCTGCAGTCGGTCCAGGTTTCGCCGCCGTCGGTGCTGCGCATCACGCCGTTGATCTCCAACGCGGCGTAGATCTCGTCCGGCTTCTTCGGGTTCTGCGCGAACCGCATCACGCGCGAGGCAAACGGGCCCTTGCAGTACGAGCCGACCGTCGGAGTCGCGAGCTTGCGCCAGCTCGCCCCACCGTCCTCGCTGCGATAGACCTCGATCGGCGAGGCGCCGGCCAGCATCTTCTTCGGGTCGCGGCTGTCGACCATGAACGACCAGACCTGCGTCTTGTCGGGGAAGGCCGCGCGCGTGAAGGTCTTCCCGTGGTCGGTGCTGCGCCACACCCCGTCGTTGGTGCCGGCGAACACCACGTTCGGATCGTCCGGCTTCACGAACACCGTGTAAGCCTCGACGCCGTCGAGCACGTGCTTCCACTCGCCGTCCTTGGCCGCGCGGGCGAACACGCCGGACTTGCCGGTGTGGTCGGGCTTGCCGAAATAGCCGGCGACGCCGGCATAGATGTTCGAACCGTCAGGCATCGCAAACCTCCGTCAGTTCTTCTTGACCATCGGGCAGTCGCCCTGGTCCATCGGGCGAAAAGCCTGCTCGCCGGGAACCGTGGCGATCAGCTTGTAGTAGTCCCACGGACCCTTCGACTCGGCGGGAGTCTTGACCTCGAAGAGGTACATGTCGTGCATCTTGCGACCGTCGGCGCGGATGTAGCTCGGCCCGTAGACCGGGTCGTCCCACTTGATCGACTTCAGGTGCGCCATGACCTTGTCGGGATCGTCCGTGCCGACCGCCTTGACCGCGTTCAGGTAGGCGAGGGTGGCCGAGTAGAAACCCGCCTGCACCTGGGTCGGCATCTTGCCCTTGAACTTCTCGCCGAAGCGCTTGGAGAAGGCGCGCGTCTTGTCATTCAGGTCCCAGTAGAAGGACTCGGTCAGCCGCAGCCCTTGCGCGCGCTCCAGGCCGAGCGAGTTCACGTCAGAGATGAAGGCCAGCAGCGCGACGAGCTTCTGGCCGCCCTTGACGATGCCGAACTCGGCGGCCTGCTTGATCGAGTTGACGGTGTCGCCGCCGGCGTTGGCGAGCGCGATGACCTGCGCCTTGGAGGCCTGCGCCTGCAGCAGGAAAGAGGAGAAGTCCTGCGTGTTGATGGGCGCCTTGATGTCGCCCAGCACCTTGCCGCCCGACTTGGTCACCACGGCAGTGGCGTCGCGCTCGAGCGCATAGCCGAAGGCATAATCGGCGGTGAGGAAGAACCACTCCTTGCCGCCCGCCTTGACGGTGGCCGAGCCCGTGACGTTTGCGAGCGCGACCGTGTCGTAGGACCATTGCACGGTGTAGGGATTGCAGAACTTGCCGGTGATGTCGGACGAGCCCGGATCGGGGGCGAGGAATATCCGCTTCTTCTGGCCCGCGACGTTCTCGATGGCGATGGAGGACGAGGAGGCGCCGGCGCCC
>DASXQC010000531.1:0-8830 GCA_036493235.1 Reyranella sp. | reverse complement strand
AACGACAAGGAAGCGTCGAACGAGATGCTGCGCATCTACAACGACTGGCTGAAGGACTTCTGCAGCCACTATCCCGACCGGCATATCGGCCTGGCCTGTCTGCCCTATGGTGACATCGACGCTGCGGTAACGGAGATCCATCGGGTCGCCAAGATGGGCATCAAGGGCCTCGAGCTCTCCTGCTCGTGGGACATGGAGCCGATGTGGCATCCGATGTGGGAACCGCTGTGGAAGGCGGTCAACGACGTGCAGCTGCCGCTGCATTTCCACACCTTCCCGACCTTGCCGCCGGGCACGATCGAGAAGCACGGCGGACGCGTCGGACGCTCGGTGTTCTTCACCGTGGTGTCGGGCTTCCAGATGAACCTGGTGAACATCCTGGCCGCGGTCATGTCGGCCAACGTGTTCGAGCGGTACCCGCACGTGCGCATCGCCTTCGGCGAATCGGGCTGCGGCTGGATCCCCTACGCACTCGATCGCATGGACTTCGAGTGGGAAGACCGCTTTTTCGACCTTGGCCTGAAGATGAAGCCGTCGGACTACTGGCGCCGCCAATGCAAGGCGACCTTCCAGTACGACCGCATCGGCGCCAAGCTGATCGACGACATGGGCGCGGAGAGCCTGATGTGGGGCTCCGACTACCCGCACGGCGACGGCGTGTGGCCGAACTCCGACAAGTTCATCAAGGAGCAGTTCGCCGAGGTCTCGCCCGAGGTGACCAAGATGATCACCTGCACCAACGCCGGCAAGTTCTACGGCCTGATCAACTGACGGCGAAGACTAGAGATCGCCCTTCGACACGGTGTGTTGGAGGGCGAAGATCTCCCCCGACGGCGCGTGGTTACGCGCCGTTTTTGCGTCCGCCACCGACCAGAAGAAAGCGACGATCGCCCGCTCGACCTGGCGATCCGCGCCGCGGCGCAGGTCCTTCTCCGTCGTGCGCGCCTGGCCGATATCCGGCTCGCCGCGCAGCAGGTCGATACGCGCAGGCTCGAGTGCCGCCAATACGTCGAACGCCGATACATCGCCCCGCACCATCAACACGGCGGCGCCGATGCCGTCGCCTACGCGCCGCTCGACCGAACAGATGGTGCGCCAGGGCGTCTTGAACTTCGGGAAGATCGCGCGGCTCAGTGCCGTCGGATGGTGCAGCCGCGCGTAGTAAGCGTCGCTCTCGAACGCCGCCGTGCTCTCGGCATCGTAGAACAGGAGATAGCGCTGCGAATGCTCGATGCCCTTGAAGCGGCTGCCGCGCAGCCAGCCGGGCAGGCCCACCCGCTCCTGCACATGCTCGTGGCTATGCCAGTGATTGAACGCCTCGTCGTCCTCCGGATCGATGTCGACCCAGATCGCGAGCGCTGCCTTCAGGAGAAGGCCTTGAAGGTGATGAGGGTGAAGGTGTCCTTCACGCCGGCCAGCGTCTGGATCTTGCTGGTGACGAAGTGGCCGATGTCGGTCTTCTCGTCGAGATAGCACTTCATCAGCAGGTCATACTGGCCCGAGGTCGAGTAGACCTCGGAGACATGCTCGACAGTGACCGCCTCGTCGGCGACCTCGTAAGCCTTGCCGAGGTCGCACTTCACCATCACGAAAATCGTCTGCATTCCCTAGCGGCTCTTGGCGAGGAAGGCTGGGACGTGATCGCCGAGACCGACCGGCGCGCGCTCGTCGCGCCCGCCAGGATGGCGATCCTGCTGACGCTCGCGATGCTCCGGACGCGGCTCGGAACGGCGCTCGCGCTGCGGCCGCTCGGCCCGCTCCTTGCGCGGTTCCGCATGACGGCGCGGCTCGCCGCGATGCTCGCGCGGCTCACGATGTTCCCGCGGTTCGCGATGCTCTCTCGCCTCGCGCGGCGCCTGAGGCTCATGATGATCGCGGGCCTCGCGTGGCGCCTGCGGCTCGTGATGCTCGCTGGCCTCGCGCGGCGCTCTCGGCTCACGATGCTCCCGCGGTTCGCGATTCTCCCTCGGCTCGCGGTGCTCGCGCTTCCCGCCGCGCGGCTTGTCGCTGCCCGGACGGGCGCTTCGACCGCCACGACCGCGGCCACGACGGCGCCGGCCGTCCGACTCCTCGAAGGCCACCGCCTCCATGCCGGGGATCTCGACCCGCGGGATGGTCGTACCGATCAGCTTCTCGATCGCTTCGACCAGGCCGCCCTCGTCGGGCGACGCGAGGGTGAAGGAATGACCCGTCAAGCCGGCACGGCCGGTGCGGCCGATGCGGTGGACGTAATCCTCCGGCGAATAGGGTACGTCGAAATTGAACACATGGCTCATGGCCACGATGTCGAGGCCGCGCGCGGCGACGTCCGAAGCGACCAGGATCTGGATCTCGCCCTGCTTGAACTTCTCCAGCGTCTCCATGCGCGCCGGCTGGCTCATGTCGCCATGCAGGGCGCCGGCATTGAAGCCATGCTTCTTGAGCGAGGTCTGCAGGATGGCGACGTCGCGCTTGCGGTTGCAGAACACCAGGGCGTTCTTGATGTCCTGCTCCTTGATCAGCCGGCGCAACGCCTCGCGCTTGTCCTCCTCGGGCACGACCGCAAGGCCCTGCACGATGTTGGTGCTGGCCGAGGCCGGCGGCGACACGGTGACTTCCTTCGGATTCTGCAGGAAGCGGTCGGCCAGCCGCTTGATCTCGGGCGGCATCGTGGCCGAGAAGAACAGGGTCTGGCGCAGCGGAGGCAGCAAGGAGACAATCCGTTCGACGTCGGGAATGAATCCCATGTCGAGCATTCTGTCTGCTTCGTCGATCACCAGAACCTTGACGTCGTTCAGCAGCACCTTGCCGCGCTCAAAGTGGTCGAGCAGCCGGCCCGGCGTGGCGATCAGCACGTCGACGCCCTTCTCGAGCGCACGCTCCTGGTCGTCGAAGCTCACGCCGCCGATCAGCAGCGCCATGTTGAGCTTGTTGTACTTGCCGTACATGTCGAAGTTCTCGGCGACCTGGGCGGCAAGCTCACGTGTCGGCTCGATGATCAGCGAGCGCGGCATGCGCATTTTTCCACGGCTGCCGGCGAGAATGTCGATCATCGGCAGCACGAAGGAGGCGGTCTTGCCGGTGCCCGTCTGGGCGCATCCGAGGACGTCTCGACCCATCAGCACGATGGGGATGGCTTTTTCCTGGATGGGGGTGGGCTGTGTGTAACCCTTCTCAGCGACTGCCTGAAGTACCGGGGCGCTCAGCCCCAAACTCTCAAAACTCATTGAATTTCCGTTACTTAGCCCACATCCGATGGGCCGTCGGGGGCGGTCCTTTCAAGGCTCAAGCAAGCAAGCCGGACCGCTGACAGAGGGTGATATGAGGCTTGACGTGGCGCAAGTCAATGCAGCCTCCATGCGTGCCGGGGTCGCGCTGATAGTCGCGGCTACTGGGCCTTCAGCTCGACCTCGATGAAGACGAACTCGAAGCTGTTTGGGTTGATCACGTCGTGCTCCACCCCGGTCTGGCGCGCGTAGGAGACGCCGGAGCGCAGCGGCGCAGGCACTGTCGCCTTTCCGTCAAAAATGTGCAGCTCGCCCGTCGTGATCGGCACCACGACATAGTCGTGCATGTGCCGGTGCCAGCCGGTGTGGCCGCCCGGCGGGAAGCGCCATTCAGTGACGATGACTCTGTCGTTCTCCAGCTGGACGGTAGGTTTTGCCAGCGGGCGGTCCTTGTCGCTCATGGCGGGACCGTAGAGGCAGTCCGACGATTTGTCAGGTGACAGGACGGCCCGTCCTGTTACGCTGCGCACGCGCCATGGTTGTGGAGAACCGCACTTTGTCTCATCCGCTGCTGACGGCTCCGATCGGGCGCAGCCTATGGGGGCTGGCGGCTCCGACGACAGCAGCGACGATCACGCAGGTCCTGGTCGCCATCGCCGAAACCTACTTCTTCGGCCGGTTGGGCACAGAGGCGCTGGCAGGCTTCGCGCTCGTCTATCCGTTCATGATGCTGATGCAGATGATGGCGGCGGGCGGCATGGGGGGCGGCGTCGCCGCGGCGATGGCGCGCGCGGTGGGCGGCAAGCGCATGGAGGACGCACGGGCCCTGGTGCTGCATGCCTTCGTGCTGGGCCTGGGCTTTGCCCTGCTCTTTGCACTGCTCGCCTGGACGGCGGCGCCGACCCTGTTCGGCCTGCTGGGCGGCCACGGGGCGGCGCTCGCCAATGCCGAGACCTATGCCCACGTCCTGTTTACCGGCTCGTTTGCGATGTGGGCCAACTACTTCCTGGCCGCCCTGCTGCGCGGCGGCGGCGATGCGCTCACGCCTGGCCGCTCCATCATGATCGCCTCGCTCGTGCAGATCCCGCTGACGGGCGTCCTGGCCCTGGGCATCGGTCGCTGGCACGGGCTTGGCATGGCGGGACCCGCCGTCTCCACGATCACGGCCATGACCGGCGCGGCACTGCTGCAGGCGAACGCCCTGTGGCACGGCAAGCTCGGCCTCCAGCCGACGCTCCGCGGCATCGCGCTACAGAGCCGTCTGTGCTGGGAAATCCTCAAGGTCGGCCTGATCTCCTCTGCGATGGTGCTCACCTCGAACCTCATGACGATCGGGTTGATCGGCGTGGTCGGCGGCTTCGGTGTGGCGGTGCTCGCGGGCTTCGGTATCGGCGTGCGGCTGGAATTCATGCTGGGGCCACTCGCCTACGGCATCGGCTCGGGGCTGACGACGCTGGTCGGTGTCGCCGTGGGCGCGCAGAACTGGAACCGCGCCGTGCGGGTCGCGTGGACCGGTGGCTTGACCGCCTTCGGCCTGATCGGCGCGATCGGATGGATCGTGGCGCTGCTGCCCGAGGAATGGTCGCGCCTCTTCACCAACGACCCGAAAGTGATCGCAACGACCGTCGGCTACGTCACCCATGTCGCGCCGTTCTACTGCCTGCTCGGGCTCGCCATGACGCTCGCCGCCGCGAGCCAGGGCGCGGGCCGCATGACGGCGCCGTTCTGCGCCGGCGTCGCGCGCATGGTCGTCGCCGTCGCCGGAGGCTGGTTTGCCGTGCAGCGATTCGGCGCCGGCCTCGACGGTGTGTTCGTCGCGATCGCCGCCGCCACCGTTCTTTACGGTGCCGTGATGGCCGTGCCGCTGCTGATGAAACCCTGGGGACCCAAACGTGTTAAGCTTGCGTCAGTAACCGGAGTAACCGGAGCAAGCGATGGCCCGCCCCCTGTCCCGACCGTCGACGATCGCCACCTGGAACCGAAACCCCGCTGACGAAGAAGCGATGGGGGCGGCCCATGCACCGATCTGGCGGCGCATGGTCGACGTCTCCGTGCCGCACGATCTCAGCGCCTCGACGGTGCTGGACTATGGCTGCAACCAGGGCGGCTTCCTGCGGCTGCTTTACGACAGCCATCCGTTCAAGGCGGCGGTCGGCATCGACATCGCCCGCGAATCGGTGGCACGCGCCGAGCTACTGAAGGGTCATCGTCCGATCCAGTACAAGGTCGCCGACCAGGTCGCCGCGCTCGGCCAGACCTTCGACTTCGTCTTCAGCCACGAGGTGATCTACCTGCTGCCCGACATCGCCGAGCATGCGCGCGACATCCGGCAGGTCCTGCGGCCCGGCGGCACCTACATCGCCGCCATGGGCTGCCACACCGACTCGAGCCTGTGGCCGCGCTGGCGCAAGCTGATCGCCGAAACCTCGTCGATCCCGATCTACGATCATTCGCTGGAGGACGTGTCGAAGGCCTTCACCGATGCGGGCTTCGGCGTGGCCGTGCGGCCGCTCGCGCTCGACGCCTTCATGCAGGTGACGGCCGGCAGCGCCTATTTCCCGAAAGTCATCGACCAGCTGCGCTATTACACCACCGACAAGGTGCTGTTCAGGTTCGTTCGCCAGCCTTGAACACGGGATAGCCTTTATCGTCGCTCTCGCGGCCGATGTAGTTCGTGACGCGGTCGGAATTGGCGTGGATGCCGAGCAGGCGCATGGGCTTGTCGCCAACGACGCGGAAGGTGTGTGGCGTCTCGGGCGGCACGGCGACGCAATCGCCGGCCTTCAGCCGGTGCGGCTCCTCGCCCTGCAGCCACACATCGGCCTCGCCCTCGATGATGAACAGCAGCTCAGTGTAGGGATGCCAGTGCATCGTCGCCTGAGAGCCGGGATTGGCAGTCTGGATGCCCGTACGCACCGGCGTATCCCCGTCGGCGACCAGCGGATGATAGAAGGACAGCGGCCCGAACTCGACTCGCGAGGCGTCCGAAAGCTTGGCGATCTTGAGCGGATGGGAGACGGCCATCGTGGAACTCCCTGTGGAACACCCGACGGTATCACGCTGGGGCCGCATCACTCCAGTGATGCGTCATGTCTTCCAGACCGCGCGCATCCTGCGCGCTCATGGGCGAGCCGGAAGCTCGCGGTCCAAAGGATCATGACATGAGGCGCCACTGGAGTGGCGCGCCCCCAGCACAAGAATCGCTAGCGGGCGCCGAGCTTGCGCAGGGCGCGGTCGACCCAGAGGATGGCGACCTTTTCCTGCACGCTGTTCTGGCGCAGGCGCTGGCGCAGGCAGGCGAAGTCGACGCGGTCGAGCTCCTGATCCTGGTTGAAGCAGGAGAACACCACCGTCTCCTTGCCTGTCTCGGGATCCTTGTGGAGCTGCAGGCACTGGGCGCAGATCTCCTTCATCATGCATTGCATGGGGGAGTTGATCGAGCCGAGGCCGCGATGGTCGGGCTTGAGGTAGGGTTTCAGCACCGAATGCCGTGCCAGCCGCACCGCGTTCATCATGCCGTCCGAGCCGATGGCGATCAGCCGGTCGGCGTCGTTGAACGGGATTGGCTGCTCCCCCAGCTCGCCCGCGGCGTACATCTGCATCGCCTCGACGATGTTGGCGACCAGCGCCTTGTCCTGCGGCCGCGACGGCTCGAAGCCCGGGTCTTCGTCGCAGCACCAGATCACGATGTCGGCCGCGGCCTCGATCTCCTCGACCTTGTAGCGGTCGATCACCTTCTTGTAGCCCGCGAAGTACAGCACCTTGCTGCCGGCGCGGCGGAACGCCTGACCGATCGAGAACAGCACGGCGTTACCGAGGCCGCCGCCCGCCAGCACGACAGTCTCGCCCGGTTCGATCTCGGTGGGCGTGCCGGTCGGGCCCATGACGATCACCGGCTCACCCGGCTCGAGCAGCGCGCAGAGGTCGGACGAGCCGCCCATCTCGAGCGTGATCAGCGACAGCAGGCCCTTCTCCTTGTCGACCCAGGCACCGGTCAGCGCCAGGCCCTCCATGGTGAGCAGGGTGCCGTCGATCTTCCTGGAGCGCGCTTCGTAGTTCTGCAGGCGATAGAACTGGCCGGGCTCGAAATTGCGCGCGGCCGCCGGCGCCTCGACCACGATCTCGACGATGGTCGGTGTCAGGCGATCGACACGCACGACCTTGGCGCGCCACGCCTTGTTCGCCTCGCCGAGAATCTGCTGCGGTGACTTCTCCGCCGCCGGCAGCGTCGCCATGGTGCGGGTCAGCACCGGATAGCCCTGCTTGGCGCCGCCCATCGCCTTCACCACGTTGCCAGCGAACGACGGATGCAGGTCGCCGAAGAAGGACATGAAACGGCCGTCGCCGTGGCGGTACATCAACACGCGCACATCGTCGGGCTTGCAGACCCGCTCAGGCGTCGCCGGCTCGCCATCTTCGTCGAGGGCACGGAAGTACTTGCCGTCGATGAAGGCGTGCGTCGCATCCTCGCGCGCCAACACGGTGTTGGGCTGCGTTCCGGCGGCGACAAGAATAGTCCGTGCCGGGAGCGTCGCCTCGACCTTCTCGCCGCCTTGCTGGCCCGAGACCTTGAGCGCCTTGGCGGCACCGTAGCCATCGATCTCGACCGCGACCGGCGACAGCCCCTCGGCGAAGCGGATGTCCTCTTCCAGCGCCTTGTGTACTTCCTCGTGGTTCAATGTGTACGACGGCGAATCGATCAGGCGGCGGCGATAGGCGATCGTGACGCCGCCCCAGCCGTTCACCAGCTTCTCGATCGCAGGCTCCCGGCCCTCGCGTGTCGCGTTGGCCCGCTCCTCGCGGATCAGCCGGGCGTGCCCGATGAACTCCTCGGCGATCTCGCGCTCCTCGTCACTCCACACCGGCTTCTTCTCGAGCGCCTCGTAGCGCGACAGGAACTTCTCGACCTGCAGCGGATAGTAGGCGAGCGACTCGGTCGCCGTATCGATCGCGGTCAAGCCGCCACCGACCACCACGACCGGCAAACGGATCTGCAGGTTGGCGATCGAGTCCTTCTTGCCCGCACCGGTGAGTTGCAGCGCCATCAGGAAGTCCGACGCCGCGCGCACGCCGCGGGCGAGGCCATTCGGCATGTCGAGCACGGTCGGCTTTCCTGCGCCGGCGCACAGGGCCACGTGGTCGAAGCCCATGGCGAAGGCGCCCTCGACCGTGACAGTGCCGCCGAAGCGCACGCCACCGAACATCGAGAACTGCGCGCGCCGCTCCAGCAGCAGCCGCACCATCTTCAGGTAGTTCTTGTCCCAGCGCACGGTGATGCCGTACTCGGCAACGCCGCCGAATCCCGCCATCGCGCGGTCGCCGAGATCCTCGCGCAGGGTCTCGATCTCCTTCACCGCCGCGAACGGCATGCGCGCGCCGTCAGCCTCGACACCCGACTGCGTCACCGGCAGTGGCTCGATCTTCAGGCCATCGATGCCGACCACTGCGTGGCCGTCGTTCATCAGATGATGCGAGAGATTGAAGCCGGCCGGGCCGAGGCCGACCACCAGCACGGTGCGGCCGGTCGCGGCGCGGGGAATCGGGCGGCGCAGGTTGAGCGGGTTCCAGCGCGTCAGCAGCGAGTAGATCTCGAAGCCCCACGGCAGGGCGAGCACGTCCTTCAG
>DASXQC010000530.1:0-7029 GCA_036493235.1 Reyranella sp. | reverse complement strand
GAGCCCGCAAAGGTGACGCCGGCATTGTTCGACAGGATGTGCAGGTCACCGAACTTGGTCCCCACCTCGGCCGACGCGCGCTGCACCGCCGCTTCGTCCGACACGTCGAGCCGCACGCCGAAGGCCTGCACGCCCAACGCCGCGATCTCCGCCGCCGCCTTGTCGAGCGGCTCCCGCTCGATGTCGGCCAGCGCCACGTTCACGCCGGCCTTGGCCAGAGCGCGGCAGATGCCGAGCCCGATGCCGCTGCCCGCTCCCGTGACGAAAGCGTTCCTGCCCTTGAGTTCGCGCATCGTCTAGTCGGCAGCTTCGGCTGCCGGCGCGAGCTTGACCTCGTGCGCCTGCAGCACCGGCAGCACGTCCCGCGCGAAGCGGCGGATCTGCTCGAGGAACATCTCCTGGGGCATCGCGCCGCGATTGAGGCTGATCTGCACTGTATTGGCGCCCGCCGAATCCGCCTGGGCGATGATTCGCCCGGCCACTTCCTTGCCCGTGCCCCACGGCAGGTTCTCGGCCAGGCGCTCGACGTCGGCCATCGTCATGTTGCGGAAATCCTCGCGCAGCAGCTGGGCCGCGCGCTGGTTCTCCGGCCGCACATAGTCGGTCGAGTTCTGGCTCGAATAGCCCGCCTGCCGCTGCAGCGCCGTCTCGGTGAAGTTGCCGTGGCTGAACAAGGTGCGATTGAAATAGAGATGGTACGGCGCCATTTCTCGGATCGCCTGCGCCTTGGAATCGGCGACGTAGGCGTTGACGCCAAGCGAGAGGTGGTCGGGTGTGAGCTTGTGGCCCGCCGATGCGAGGCACTTTGCATAGTATCGGATGATGTCGGCGCGCAGGCCGCCGCCACCCAGGCCCGGCGTGATCGGGATGTCGTGCTTGCCGGCGAACTCGATCGATTCCTTGCTGCCGACGATCGGGATCCAGATCGGCGGATGCGGCCTCTGCACCGGCCGCGGCCAGATCGCCACATCCTTGTAGGACCAGAACTTGCCCTGATACGAGAACACGTCCTCGGTCCAGGCGCGCGTGACGATGTCGTAGGCTTCCTCGAAGCGCGCGCGGCTGTCGGCGAGCGGCACGTTGTGCACCTGGTACTCGCGCGGGATGCCGCGCGCGAAGCCCGAGATCAGCCGGCCATTGCTGAGGCAGTCGAGCATCGCGAGCTCTTCCGCCAGCCGCAGCGGTTCGTGCAAGGGCAGCAGGTTGCCGTAGATCAGGAGCTTCAGCTTCTTGGTGCGCTGCGCCGCCGATGCCGCCATCAGGTTGGGCGAGTTCATCAGCCCGTAGGGCGAGCAGTGATGCTCGTTGAAGCCGACGCCGTCGTAGCCGAGGCGATCCATCTCCTCCCAGGCGTCGAGATGCTCGGCGTAGGTGCGCACGGCGACGTCCGGCTTGAAGTGCTGCTTGCTGAGCGGATAGGGCAGCTCGACGGCGCCCTGCTTCAGGTGGTCGAGGTTCTCGCCATAGGCGAGCAGGTCGAAGACGAAGACTTTCATGGGTCGGGAGGCTAGCTTTTCTCATGCTCCAGGGACAATGCCTCTGCGGCGCTGTGCGCTTCCGCGCGGACGGGCCGCCGAAATGGACCAGCTACTGCCACTGCGCGAGCTGCCGCCGTCAGACCGGCGCGCCGGTCTCGGCCTATGCCGGCTTTGAGACGGCTAGCGTACGTTTCGAGGGAAACACGCCGACCTATTACGTTTCCTCGCCGGGCGTGCGGCGCGGCTTCTGCGCCATCTGCGGTTCGACCCTCACCTATGAGGGCGACCGCTGGCCGGGCGAAGTGCATCTGCATATCGGCGCCTTCGACGATCCCTCGACGCTTGCACCGACCGGCCACGCCTTTGCCGCGGAGCGGTTGCTCTGGCTGCACCTACCCTAGAAACCTCCCGAGGGCGTGCCCGGTTTCATTTCATACCCCGCCCCTAAATTGCAGCCCATCTGGCAGGTCGATACAGTCGCGCCAAATAGCGAACCATCTGCCGGGGGCAGAGGTATGGGTAACGGTTCGCCGGCGTGCGCTAGGTCTGGTAGTTCGAATCCGACCGATCAGCCCGCAGCGACCGGCGCGGGCGCCTTGTTCGCCGTGGCCGCCTCGACGTTGCCCTCGGCCGCCGCACTGGTGGATTGAAGGATGACGGTCGCGCCTTCCTTGGCGAACTCGAGACCGAGCGCCGAAAAGGTGTTGAACATGCGCTTCACGGCCTCGCGCTGGATCATTGCCGGGTTGCCCGGCCGCGCCGTGAACTTGAAGCGCACCAACAGGGCATTGTCGATGATGTCCGCCACGCCCTGCATCTTGAACGGCGCCAGGATCTCGGACTTGATCTCCGGCACCTCCAGCATCTCCTGGCCGATCTTCTTGGCGGCCTTGCGCAGCTTCTCGATGTCGGTGTTCCGCGCGAAGCGCAGGTTGAACTTCACCGTGAGCCAATCCCGGCTGAAGTTGGTGATCTGGCCGAGTTGACCGAACGGAATGGTGTGCACCTGCCCGTTCTGGTGCCGCAGCTTGATCGACCGCAGTGTGAAGCCCTCGACCGTACCCTTGGCCCGGCCGCAGTCGATGTATTCGCCGACCCGGAACGCGTCGTCCGTCAGATAGAAGATTCCCGAAACGATGTCCCTGACCAGGGTCTGGCTGCCGAACGAGATGGCGATGCCGAAGATCGAGGCGCCGGCCAGCAACGGCAGGACGTTGATGCCGAAATCCTCGAGCGCAATCATGACCGCGATGAACACGATCAGGATCGCGACGGCCACCCGCAGCAGCGGCATCATCGTGCTGAGGCGCGACGCGGGCGCTGCCGCCGCGTCGCCGTCGAGGATCGCTGCCGCCGCGTCCCTCGGCTTGCGCGCCATGTAGGGATCGGTCGCGTGCTTGAAGAACTCCCACAGCACGTAGGCCACGAACAGCGTGACGCCAGCCGTCCGCGAGGAGCGTGTGATCTGCTCCCACTGATCCGGGCTGGCGAGCGCCAGCACCTCCACGACCCAGGTTTCGGCGACCGTCACCGCGACGGCGATGAACACGGCGACGCGAACGCAGCGCGCCACGACGTCGGGGAGCTTCGGCCGATCACCGGCCGGCGTGCGGCCCGGCAGCTGGGAATCGAGCCGCCGCACCAAGGCCTGCATCAGCGTCTCGAAGACCAGGAGACCGATCACCAGGCTGAGGGTCAGCAGGATCGCGCCGCCGACCTGGGTTCGCCCGGAAACCGCGCTGTAGATCTGGGCCGCCGCCAGGGCGACGAAGAACGACGTGGCCACGCCCAGCCAGTGACGGCCGATCACGCCGGTCAACGGCGCGGCTGCTGCCAGCCCTCCCAGCCATTGACGCGCCGCTTCCCGGGAGCTGAAAACGATCCAAAGAAGACCCGCCAGCGTGATCGTAGTGCCAACGACCTGGTAGGCGGCGATCGCATCGGGCGGCGTGCCCATCGAAAGCAGGACGCGGGCCACGATACGACCGACAATGATCACCAGCATCACGATCGCGATCTGCCGGTACATCGCCCGCGCCCTGTCGCTGTCGATGTCGCACAGGCGCGCCTGCGGCATATCGGGCTGCAGCACGACGCGAACCAGCAGCATGTAGAGACGCCAGGCGAAGATGCCGGCGAACACCGCCGCGGCGAATGTGTCCTGTACCGTGCCACTGAAGAACCATGCCCCGGCCGCGTTGCAGATCAGCCAGACGGCGAGCAAGCCAACCGAGTCGAGAGCCGCCAGCACCGCCAGATTGGCCAGCGACGATAGGCCGTGCTCGGGGCCGGCCTGCATTGCCAGGCGCTGCCTTACCCTTCCCAGCAGCAGGCGCAGCGCGCGTTCCGCGGTGACGGCCGCCGCGCCGACCACGCCGAGGATGATGATGAAGGCTCCTGCTCCCAGTCCACCCGTTGATCGTTGATGAAGATCACCGATGAAGACTGCGAGCTGGTGGCCGAGAACCGGAAACGCCGCGATGGCCCTGCCGAAGTTCTGGAGGAAGACTACGAGCTCGCCAGGTCCCTGTTTGGGGGTCGTCCTGACGATCTGGGCTGGCGGCGCGCCCTTGCCGGACTTCGGTTTGGCCGCCGGATCAGGCGTCGCGGCAGGACCGCCCTCCGCCTTCATCTTTTCGACGACGGACTTGCTGATCGCGTCGACCAGCATGTCGAATTGCTGCTGGGTCATGCCCGCCGGCGGCGGCGCGGCGGGCTGGGCGCGGAGTTCACCTGTGCCCAAGATAATACCGAGAATCAATACCAGTGCGCGAAGCTGCATTGGCTGTCTCCCGCAGTTGAAGCGGTGTGTAAGGCCCTACAAGTCTACCCGGTCGAGGCCCCAGGTGACCTTGGGAATATCGGGCAGCTCGCGGCCGTCATCCTTGCCGATCTCCGCCTTGATCACGGCTTCGAGCTTGCCGTTCATCACGGTCAGGGTCTCGGCGTTCTTCGTGCGGTCGCTGGCGAGGTTGCTCATCTCGCCCGGATCGCTTTGAAGATCGTAGAGCTCGACGTCGTTCCACTTGAACAGCTCGTCGAGCGTCGCCGGACTGTTGTGGTCGACCGGCGCGAAGTAGCGCGTGAGGCGGTAGCGCCCGTCGAACGCCGAGCGCACATGGCCGCGCTTCTTGAGGTCCGGCTTGAAGCCCTGCTTCTTGGCCTCCTCCTTCGGATCCTTGCCGGCCATCACCGCCTTGGCGGCGAAGTCGAAGACGGCCGAATCGTTGCTGGCGAGGCCCGAGTAGGTGAACAGCGTGGCCGGCCGCGCAGCGTCGACCGCTCGGCTCCCGGGACTGGCGAGCAGCGGCGAGAGATCCTTGCCGGGCAGCGCGCGCCCGGCCAGCTCGGCGGCACGATCGGATTTCACGCCGGCCATCGACAGCAGTGTTGGCACCAGGTCGATGTGGCCCGACAACGCCTGGCACTGCTGGCCACCCGCGACATCGGGATGGACGACGTACAGCGGCAGGTGCGTCGTCTCGCGATAGGCGAAGGGCCCCTTGCCGCGCAGGCCATGGGCGCCGGCCATCTCGCCGTGGTCGGAGGTGAAGACGATGATGGTGTTCTGGTCGAGCTCCAGCGCCTGCAACTCGGCCAGCAGCGCCTCGAGCGAGCGGTCGACGTTGCGCGTGCAGTTGACGTAGTAGTCATTGAAGCGCTTCCAGCGCACGTCCTCGAGCGGCACGTCGCCGAGGATGTAGTCCCAGACATGGTCGAACTCGCCGTGCGCCTTCGGCCGGCCCGGCGCGTCGAACGGCTGGCGCAGGCTGGCCGGAACCGGCACGTCCCATGTCGCCTTGTAGAGCGCGTGCTCGGGCGCGCGGGCGGCGTGCAGCCTGAGCTTGCCGGTGTCCTGGACGTGCTCGCCGGGCGCGTCGGTGTTGAAGTACATGATGTCGTGCGGGTTGACGAAGCTCACGAACATGCACCACGGCTTGCCGTCGTCGCTGAGCGGCCGGCCCTTGGTGCGCAGCCAGTTGATCGCGCTGCCAGCCGTGATGTGGTCGAAGCTGTAGCCGCCCAGCGTGTGGCCGATCAGGTCGCCCGGCGAGAAATTGTCGGCGAAGCCGTACTTCTCCATGTTGGGAGTCATGAACTGCTCGACGGACTTGGTGTCGAACTCGCGGCTCAGGTGCCACTTGCCCTTGTAAGCCGTGTAGTAGCCCGCCTTGCGCAGCATGTGGCCGATCGTCGGATGGGTGAGCGACAGGCTCTGCATCCACGGCACGTCGAGGTTCTCGTACATGCCGTTATCGGCGGTCTGCAGGCCGGTCAGTAGCACCGAGCGCGACGACGTGCACATCGTCGCCGGGCATTGATGGTTGGTGAAAGCCACGCTCTTCTGCTGCAGGCGCTCGTGGCCCGGCAGCGACAGGCCGGTCGGCAGGCGGTCGGCGAAGCGCTCCTGGTCGGTGAAGACGAACAGGATGTTGGGACCGCTCTTCGTTGCCTGCGTTGCCGGCGCCGGCGTCTGCGCATGTGCCGACCCAATGAAGGGGCCCAGCAGGGGTGCACCAGCGGCGGCCACGCCCATTTTGAGAAAACGACGCCGACCGCGCGACGCGGCGTCGCTAACCTGCTCGTCCATGATGTCACCCTTCGGCCGCAGTCCCACCCGCAGCCCCGCATGCTTGTACGCGAGGACGGAAATCTGTGCTAGTGTTTTTTAACAGGTTGTAAAAAAATGAAACGAGCCGCAAGAAGCGAACGCGACGTCATCGCCATGCTGCTGGAACCCGCCATCGATGGCCCGCGCCTGCGCAAGCGGGAACGCACGCGCCGCGCGCTGGTGCTGGCGGCGATCCAGGTCATTGCACGCGACGGTTTGGCCGCGGCGACGCCCGGGCAAATTGCAGAGGCTGCCGACGTGACCTCCGTCACGTTCTACAACTACTTCAAGTCCAAGGCCGAGATCGTGGCGGCGGTGGGCTTGTTCATCGCCGAGACGATCCGCGCGCGCAGCGCCCCCGGCCGCGCCGCGCTGTCGACCGGCGCCGAGCGCCTGGCGGCGGGCTGCCTGCGCTATCTCCACCTCGCGGAGCTCAGCCCAGGCTTCGCCATGCTGGTCGTCGAGGTCGCCGAAGCGGAGCCCGCCTTCCTGGGCCTCATCGGCAGCTTCGTGAAGCAGGAGCTTCGCCTGGGTATCCGGGACAAGGACTTCGTCCCGCTGCGCGAGGCGGCGGCAACCGATCTGGTGGTCGGCTCGGTCATGCGGGCGATGCGGCGCATCGCCGAGGGCAGCGCGCCCCGCTCCCATCGCACGGACATCACCCTCGCCATCCTGCGCGGCCTCGGCCTGCCGCCCGCCGAGGCGAACCGGATCGTCGGCCAGCCGCTCGATGCGCTGATCGGAAAGGTCCCGTAGCCCCGCTGGCGGACCCGACGAGCTACCGGCAATCCTCGCAGCTAGCGTACCGCGTCCCGCCAGTTCGGATCGTACGGGGTCGCGGGCAGGCCGGTGCCGCCTTCGCCGCTGTGACCGGGATACAGATGGGCGTAGCGCCCGTCGGCGCCCGGAGCATCCTTGCAGCCGACCAGCCCACAAGCG
>DASXQC010000529.1:0-3094 GCA_036493235.1 Reyranella sp. | reverse complement strand
GCCCCAGCGCCGGCAGAACACGCCGAACTTCGCCGTCTCCGACGCCACCCGCAGGTCGCACCACAGCGCGAGCTCGAGCCCGCCCGCTACCGCGTATCCCTCGACGGCGGCGATCACCGGCTTGGTCAACAAATGCCGCGTTGGCCCCATCGGGCCCGGCGCGTCTTCCTTCAAGGTCAGGCCGCTGGTGCGCCGTGCCACCGCCTTCAGGTCGGCACCCGCGCAGAACGTGCCGCCGCAGCCGGTCAGGATCGCGACCGACTGCGTCTCGTCCTTGTCGAAGGCGAAGAAGGCCTCGCGCAGCAGCGCGGCGGTCTCGGCATCGACCGCGTTGCGCGCCTCGGCGAAGCGGTCGATCGAGACGATCGTGGTCGCGCCTTCTGTCTCGACTGCGACCTTCGCCACCTCAGCGGCCCTGCATCATGCGCAACGGCGTATAGACCAGCACGGTCTCGCCCTTCTGGTTCTTCACCTCGTTGGTGGTGCGGACCAGCGCCCGCATCGGGTTCTTCGAGGTCGGCTTGATCTCGGTGACCTCGATCTCGACGTGGATCGTGTCGTTCACGTAGGTCGGGCCCTTGATGTCGAAGCCCATCGACAGGAAGGCGAGGCCGCTGCCCTGCAGGGTGGTCGGGATCACCAGCCCTTCGGCCATCGAGTAGACCAGCGCGCCCGGCACGGGATGCCCGCCGCGCATGGGTGCATGCTCGGCGATGTATTGCTTGTTGGTGAACAGCTCCTCGGAAAAGCCGCAAAGCGTCACGAAGTTCAGGAGGTCGGCCTCGAACAGCGTTCGGCCGTAGGTGATGAACCGGTCGCCAAGCTCGAGGTCGCGCCAGTTCCAGCCTTCGCCCAGCTGTTTTGCGGATGGCTTCACGGGAGGCCGGCTCTCAGTGCGCATGCTCGTGCGGCTTGGCGCCCTCGCGCAGCTGGTAGGTCCGGCTGCAATAGGGGCACTCGACCCGCCCCTCGGCGCCGAGATTGAGATAGACTTTGGGATGCCCCAATGGGCCACCGCCGCCGTCACAGGCTACGCGGTCGGTGTCGACGGTGATGAGTTCGAAGGGTTCGGTCACGACTAGAAGGCTCCTTGGACGTCGGCGGATGATAGCCGCCGGGCTCAGTCCGGTCATGCTCGCCGCGTGCGCCCCGACGGTCATTCCGGCCGGGCGGCAGGTCACGTCGCCGCACCTGACGGACACCGCCTATGTCGCAGCCGACGGAACGGTCCTGCCGCTGGCGGTCTGGCCGGCGGAGGGGCCTGAGAAGGCCGTATTGCTGGGTTTGCACGGCTTCGGCGACTACCGCGACGGGTTCGAGGATCCAGCCAAGATCTGGGTCAAGGACGGCATCACCACCTATTGTTACGACCAGCGCGGCTTCGGCGCGAGCCCGACCCGCGGCCGCTGGGCGGGCATCGATACCCTGGTCGAGGACGCGATCACCGTGGCCAGCCTCGTGCGGGCCAAGCACCCCGGCGTGCCGTTCTATCTTATCGGCGAAAGCATGGGCGGTGCGGAAGCGCTGGCCGCCGTCGATCGCGGCCTGCAGGCGGACGGGCTGATCTTGAGCGCACCGGCGCTACGCGGCCGGGTCGTGGTCGGCCCGGTGGCAAGCGGCGCCTTGTGGTTCTTCGGCCATGCCGTGCCGTGGCTCCCCTCCGGCCCGACCTCGATCGACTTCAGGCCGACCGACAATCCCAAGACCATCAAGAAGCTGCAGAACGATCCACTCTGGCTGCACCAGACGCGCGTCGACATGGCCTACGGCCTGGTCGAGGCGATGGACGCGGGCTACGACGCGGCAAAACGGGTGCACCTGCCCTACCTGATGCTGCACGGCATGGGCGATCGGCTGGTGCCGACCTCGACGGTTCGCACGGCGATCGAGATCATGCCGCCGCGCGCCGATTCGAAGCTCGCGTTCTACGAGCACGGCTATCATCTTCTGATGCGCGACAAGCAGGGCCCGGTCGTGGCAGCCGACATCGCCGCCTGGATCGGCAACCACGAGGCGGAGCTGCCGAGCGGCGCCGACGCCGAGCACTCGGAGCCCAAGCTCGCCGCCTTGTGGGGAAGCAAACGATGAGACGACTTGCCGTTCTGGCGATCGGCCTGTGTGCCGCGCCGTTCGCCGCCGACGCCCAGGACGACAGGCTCAAGGCGCGCTGCGACCAGCTCTTTCCCCTCGCCGACCGCGCGGTGTCGCGCCGCGGCGAAGGCGGCGGCGGGCCCAACCTCGCGGTGCAGGGCGCCGGCGTCGACTGCTCGAAGGGCCGCTACGAGCAGGGCATCGCCGTGTTCGAGAAGGTGCTGCGCAGCCAGGGATACACTGTCCCGCCAGCGCCCTGAGCTAACGCTCGACCATCGCCGTCGATTCGATCTCGACCAGCAGGCCCGGAACCGCCAGCGCACTCACGGCAACGAGCGTGGCGCTGACCACCGAGCCCTTGAGCGACTTGTCGAGCGCCTTGGAGACCGCGCCCATGTCGCGGATGTCGGTGACGAAGATGGTGAGCCGCACCAGGTCCTTGAGCCGCGCGCCGGCAGACTTCAGCGCGGCGTCGATCTTGCGCATGCTGACCATGGTCTGCTCGGTCGCATCGCGGCCCTGCACCCGGCCCTTGGAATCGAGCGAGGTCGTGCCGGACACGAAGACGAACGGCCCGCTCCTCAGCGTGCGGGCGTAGAAGCCCACCACTTCCGTGCCGTCGCGGAACACCTGCTTGGCCATGAATGACTCCCCCTGTAGTGGACTCTGTGCATAGCATGGCTCCCGCATGACCATCAGCAATCTCGCCGCCATCCTCGATCCCAGCGCGCCCGACGATCGCGACTTCATCATCCAGCTCTCGCCCGAAGCCGACGAGGAGCTGCGTCTCACCTGGGGCCAGGCCCGGGCGCGGATCGCGGCACTCGCCCGCGGGCTGCTGAAACGCGGCCTCAATCGCGGCGAGGCGGTCGCCATCGTCGCCGCCAACAGCGCCGACTACCTGGTGCTCTACATGGCGACCATGGCGGCAGGCCTGGTCTCGGTGTGCGTCAACCACAAGCTGCCGCGCGAGACCGTGGCGCACATCATGAAGGACTCGACC
>DASXQC010000528.1:0-7894 GCA_036493235.1 Reyranella sp. | reverse complement strand
ACCGCCACGATCACGACGACGACCATGAAGACGCGATACCAGGTGATGAAGAACAGGTCGGGCGTGATCGCAGCCGACATGGATTGGGGAATGTTGAGCGGCAGCGGGCTCGGCCCCCAGATGAACCGGCAGAGATCCTGGAGGATGAAGCCGAGCCCGAATGTGAGCAGCAGGCTGTAGATGTGGTTGCGCGTATAGACGTGGCGGATCAGGACCTTCTCGATGATGTAGCCCATGATCGCCGTCAGGAACGGCGAGACCAGCAGGGCGCCCCAGAAGCCGATGAACGGCGTCAGCACGAAGGCGAAGTAGCCGCCGATCGCGAGGAAGTTGCCGTGCGCGAAATTGACGACGTTGCTGAGGTTGATGATCAGCGAGAGACCGAGCGCCATCAGCACATAGAAGGCGCCGACAATCAGCCCGTTGGTGAGATTGAAAAGACCGAGTTGCAGCATGCCCCTGCCCCGGAGGTGGAGTGCAAAAAAAACCGCGTGAGAGGGTCTCCCACGCGGCGTTTCTTCAGCGGCCTAGGCCGGCCAATTGATCTTGCAGCCGGTGGACTCGGCGGACCCTGCGGCCTCTTCGCCCTTCACGACCGACTCGACCTTGAAGAGATCGTCGGGACCGCCAGCACCCGCCTGCTGGACCTGGCCCACAAAGATGTCGCTCATGAGCTGATGGTCGCCCGCACGGTACTTGACCTTGTTCGGCGACAGCGAGACCTCGGGCGGCAGCTCCATGTCGGAGAGCGCATGCGCCATCTTCACGGCCTCGAGCGACTTGGCCTTCTCGGCCGCGAGCTTGATAGCCATGATCGACACGTAGGCCATCCAGTGGCGAGCCGTCGGCTTCTTGTTGCCGATCGCCGGCGAGATCGCGTCGACGAAGGTCTTCACCGCCGGGACGTTCGGCTGGTTCCACCACCATTCGAACACCCACCATCCGGTCAGCGCCTCCTTCGGCACCGAGCGCAGGGTCTCGAGCTCGTACAGCGCGCCGCCCAGGGCCATTTCCTTGGCCATGCCGAACTGCACGAACTGCTTCATGCAGTTGAGCTGGGCCGAGCCGCCCATGTTGTTCAGCAGCACGTCGGGCTTGTAGGCCTTCGCCTTGATCAGCGTCGCCGAGAAATCGGCGCTGTCGATCGGCAGCATGTCACCCTGGTAGGTGCCGCCGGCCTTCTCGAGGTTCTTGACGAAGTTCGCCTGCAGCGTCTTGCCGTAGGCGTAGTCGGGCGTGATGAAGAACCACTTTTTGCCGAACTTCTTCACCAGCTCGCCGGTGATGGCGGCGGCGTCCATCGCGGTCGTATTGCAGGTGCGGAACACGTTCCACTTGCAGTCCTTGCCGGTGATCGGATCGGTGTGGCCGCCCGGCACGACGTGGAAAACCTTCTTCTCGGCGGTGACGCCCATGATGGCGTAGGCGATGCCCGAGTTCACGTCGCCCATGATCACGTCGACCTTGTCGCGCTCGATCAGCTTGTGCGCCTTCTGCACGCCGGTGCCGGTATCGTTGGCGCTGTCCTCGACCAGGAGCTGGACTTCGCGGCCGAGGATGCCGCCCTTCTTGTTGAGCTCGCCGACCGTCCACTTGGCGCCCTCGACCTCGGTCACTGCGAGGGCCGACAGGCTGCCGGTGATGGGGTCGATGAAGCCGATCTTCACCGGCGTCTCCCCGCGCGCCTTGATGATGAAGGGACCGGTGAACTGGGCGCCGGCGATTGCCGCCGTCGCAGTCAGAAACGTACGCCGCTTGGTGAGCGTGAGCTTACTTGTCATGGATCTCGTATTCCTTCCCAGGTGATTCGTGTGCCCGTCCGGTTGGTACCGGCTTCTCCCGCACTGCAGACGATAGCGCCTACAGGTTGTCAGACAATTCTTTTATAGCGGCAAATTCCGGGGGAGTGATGCTTTGCCGCGCCCGGGGAGCGAAAATTAGGGCTCCGGACCGTCTTACAGAACCCGTGAGACGCCCGGAACCGCACGCAGCAAGGCGGCCGCCAGCCAGCTCAGGCCAAAACCGACGACGATCGCCAGCAGGCCCTTGGCGACGGGGCCGAGCGGCGTGAGCATGAGGGCGAGCTGCAACCACAGCACGATGGGCCAGTGGACCACATAGATGCCGTAGGCATTGGCCGAAAGGCTGTCGCCGATCCCGGTATGCCGCCGGCCGAAGCGGACCGCCACCGCCAGCAGGCCGACCGCCATCGCGGTGGCGAACACGACCATGACGCCGCCATCCACCCAATCCGGCAACGATCGATGATCGGATGCGACCAGCAGCGCGGTCGCGAGCGCCGCCAGTACCGGCCAGCGCAACCAGTGCCGGCCGAGGCTGGCGGCGACTCGATCGGCGCCGACGATCGCGCCGCCCACGAAGAAGAAGGCATAGAGGCCGATCCGGCTCGCCTGGATCCCGAACGGACCGGCCGTCAGCCAGAACGAGCCCCCGATCAGTACCCGCGCCGGCAGATAGGCCAGGGTGGCGAGCGCAAAGAAGAGCAGGAACTGCCGGCCCGGCGCCAGCCGGTCCCACGCTCTCGTCATCCGGCGCAGGTTCATGTGAGGCAGGACCAGGACGGTCGCGAGATCGAACACCAGCAGCGCGCCCAGGAACCACAGCGGCCCGCTCGGCCACGGGCCCTCGGTCACCATGTGCGCCCAGAAGGCGCCGAAGCCTGCGCTGCCGCCGGCCTGCAGGTAGGTCGCGTAATAAGAGAGCGGTATCACGGTCGCGACGCCGATCAGCAAGGGCGCGCCGAGCCGCAGCGCGCGGTCGGCGAGATAGCGGCCGAGGCCCTTGCGCTCCAGGCTCGGCCGCACGAACAGGCCGGCGAGCAGGAACATCAGCGGCATGAAGAAGGCGTCGTTCCACTGAACGATCAGATTGAAGCCACCCCACTCGACCGTATCGACGACCGGTGCCGAGCCGTTGATGTAGCTGCCGCCGTGCGCCGCCTCGCCGCCGGTGCAGTAGGCAAAGACGGCGTGATGCACCACGACGAGGAAGATCACGAACACGCGCAGATAGTCGAACGCCGCGATCCGCGCGGCCGCCTGGGGGCGGGACGACGAAGCGATCGGGAGGGACGACGAGCCTCGAGCGGAGTCGAACGCAACAACAGCAGACTTCACGAGCGGCACACTCCGTCTGGACGGCGAACCGCTTTAGAACGACCTCCGACGCAAGGATGTTGCCGCGTTCCCCCGAATTGTCACAGGCGTCCCACGCGGTTGGGACGCCTCCGATGCCGATTCTATAAGCCTTTTAGGGGAATCATCCCAGATCCTGCGCCACGCCGCTGTTGGGACGATTGTCGAATTGGCGGGACGCGGGACGACCTATTCCCAGATTTATTTCGCGCAGGAGAGCAAATTTCCCATTCGCTTACGCTGTCTTCTCGACCTTCAGGCCGAGCTTGCCGATGGTCTGCTCGCGCATCACGAACTTCTGGATCTTGCCGGTGATGGTCATCGGAAACTCGGGCACGAACTCGATGTAGCGCGGGATCTTGTAGTGGGCGATCTGACCCTTGCAGAAATCCCTGATCTCCTCGGGCGTGGCGCTCTGGCCCTCGCGCAGCTTGATCCAGGCGCAGATCTCCTCACCGTACTTCGGATCGGGCACGCCGATCACCTGCACGTCCTGCACCTTGGGATGGCGGTAGAGGAATTCCTCGATCTCGCGCGGATAGACGTTCTCGCCGCCGCGGATCACCATGTCCTTCAGCCGGCCGACGATGTTGACGTAGCCCTCGGCGTCCATGGTCGCGAGATCGCCGGTGTGCATCCAGCCGCCTGAATCGATCGCTTCACTCGTTTTCTCGGCGTCGTTCCAGTAACCCTTCATCACCGAATAGCCGCGGGTGCAGAACTCGCCGGCTTCGCCACGCGGCACCGCCTTGCCTTCGGTGTCGACGATCTTGATCTCGATGTGCGGCAGCACCTGGCCGACGGTCGAGACGCGGCGCTCGACCGGATCGTCGGTCGCGCACTGCGTCGACACCGGCGAGGTCTCGGTCATGCCGTAGGCGATGGTGACCTCGCTCATGTTCATCTGGCTCTGCACCCGCTTCATCACCTCGATCGGGCACGGCGAGCCCGCCATGATGCCGGTGCGGAGGCTCTTGAGATCGAACTTCGCGAACTCCGGGTGGTCGAGCTGGGCGATGAACATGGTCGGCACGCCATAGACCGCCGTGCAGCGCTCCTCGGCGATCGCCGTCAGGGTCGCCAGCGGATCGAACGCCTCGGCCGGATAGACCATGGTCGCGCCGTGCGTCAGGCAGCCGAGGTTGCCCATCACCATGCCGAAGCAGTGATAGAGCGGCACCGGGATGCAGAGCCGGTCGTTCTCGGTGAATTTCAGCCCCTCGGCGACGAAGTAGCCGTTGTTCAGGATGTTGTGGTGGCTGAGCGTCGCGCCCTTGGGGAAGCCGGTCGTGCCCGAGGTGAACTGGACGTTGATCGCATCATCGAACTGCAGTTTCGGCCCTATTTCGGCGAGCTTCACCTTCTCCGCATTGCCGCCCGCCGACGCCACGTCGTCGAAGTTCAGCATGCCGGGCGTCTTGTCCTTGCCGAGCCGCACGATGTGCCTGAGGTGCGGCAGCTTCTTGTCCTTCACCAGGTCCTCGACGATCTCGAGGTAGTTCGAGGTCTTGAGCTGCGGCGCCATCACCAGCGCCTTGCACTCGACCTTGTTCATCGCGTACTCGAGCTCGGCGCGCCGGTAGGCCGGGTTGACGTTGACCAGTACCAGTCCCGCCTTGGCGGTGGCGAACTGGGTCAGCGTCCATTCGGCAGTGTTGGGCGCCCAGATGCCGACACGGTCGGCGCGCTCCAGGCCCAGCGTCATCAAGCCGGCCGCGAGATCGTCGACCCGCCGGGCAAGCTCGCCCCACGTCCAGCGGATGTTCTGGTGCTTCACGACCAACGCCTCGCGGTCTCGATGCTTGTCGACCATGCGGTCGAAGAAGCTGCCGATCGTCTCGCCGATCAGTTTCTTGTCGGAGACTCCGTGGTCATAAGAGATTTGAGGAGCGGCTTGAGCATTGGTCATGGGCGCGAGCTTAGCGCCTCTGTCATCCTGAGCGAAAGCGCAGGATGAGAAGTGCCATGAAAGTCCCGTTCCAGACCGTCGACGTCTTCACCGACCGGAAATTCGGCGGCAACCCGCTGGCCGTGATCCCGGACGCCCAGGGCCTCTCGACGGGGCAGATGCAGTCGATCGCCGCCGAGTTCAATCTCGCCGAGACGACCTTCGTGCTGCCGCCCAAGGATCCGAAGAACACTGCCCACGTCCGGATCTTCACGCCGAAGTCCGAGTTGCCCTTCGCCGGCCATCCCAATGTCGGTACCGCCTTCGTCCTGGCGCGCACCGGCCGCGCAGGCGATCGCTTCGTGTTCGAGGAAGGCGCTGGTTTAGTCCCGCTCGACCTCACCCGCGAGAACGGCAGCGTGGTGTCCGCCCGTCTGGCGGCACCGCAGCCGCTCAGCCTCGTCGAGACCGTACCAGCCGAGATCGTCGCACAGGCAGCCGGCCTGCAGCCCGGCGACATCATCGGCGAGCCGGTCGTCGCCTCGACCGGCAACAACTTCCTGTTCGCCGAGCTGCGTTCGCGCGAGGTGCTCAAGACGGCGAGCTACAACACGGAGATCTTCCGCAAGCACTTGCCGATGGAGCGCACCGTCGGCGTGCACCTCTACGTCACGGGCGCCGACATCCAGTCGCGCATGTTCGCACCCTTATACGGAGTGCCCGAGGATCCGGCGACCGGCAGCGCCAACGTCACCTTGATCGGCCTGCTGGCGCTGCGCGACCCGCGGCCCGACGTCACCTTCAACCGCACCATCGGCCAGGGTGTCGACATGGGCCGGCCGAGCGTGCTCGAGGCCACAGCCGAAAAGAAGGGCAGCAAGGTCGTCGCCACCTACATTGGCGGTCGCTGCGTGCCGATGCTGAGTGGCACGATCGACCTCGCGTGAGGTCTTGCGCTGGGGGCACGCCACTCCAGTGGCGCGTCTTCTCGTGCTCATATGGACCGCGAGCAGCTTCTACCGAGCCCGGAGCTTCGCCAACTCATCCGCGAACTTGGTGATACGCGAGGAATCGGCGACGGCCCGCAGGTTCTTCTCGAGCTGAGTGAGTGGAGCGTTGAGGTCGCAGCGCTCACCCACCAGCCATTGGAGGTTGGGCAACTGTCGTTCGAGATCGATCGCGACGCCGAGGTAGTTGGTGCTCACCTTAGGATCGACCTTGGCCGTGTCCCGCGTCAGCGCCGCGCCGTAGGCGGTGCAGACTTGCGGCGTGGCGTCGACGTCGAACAGCAGCAGCTCCGCGAGATCGCTCAGCTGGCCGTCGTCGAGCAGGGTCACGGCGTCGGCCTGTCGCGTCTTCACCGTGCGGATGCCGGCGTGAGCCTCGCGCGAATAGGTGCCGTAGAGGAACGGCATATAGTCGGCCATCGCCGAGTCCGGGCCCAGGGCCGCGAACTGCGCGGCTTCGCGCTCGCGGGCCTGGCGCGCGGCCTGTTCCTCGCGGTCCAGCCGCGCCTTCTCCTCCTCCGCCGCACGGGCCTCGGCCACCGGATCGGGCGGCGGCGGGAAGAGCGTGCGCTGCAGCGGCACGCCGACCAGCCCGACGATCGCCACGGCCATCGCGATGTCGGCGACGACGCCGTTCATCACCGCGCGCAACGGTGCAAAGCGCGCCCGCAGCGCATAGAGGGCGATCAGCGGCGGCATGAGGGCCGGCACCCAGATCGCCGACCGGTCGCGGTTGCCCAAGGCATCGGCCGCGATCCAGATCGCCGCCGCCGTCGCCGGTACGACGATGACGCTGCCGATCGTGCCGGCAAGCGACATCTGTCCCTTGACGGCCGCGACGACCAGCAGGATCGCCAGATCGACCATCAGGACTGTGGCAAAGAGGGCACCGAACGCCGTTGCGATCCCGCGTCCGGCAGCATCCGTGTGCGAGACGTCGGACAGGCTGCCCATCATGGCGGCGTAGAGGACGCCTGCCAGGATCAGCAGCAGGATCGTGCCGACCGGAGCGCCTCCACTTCCAGCGGCCGGTTCCGGAGCGCTCATCTCGCGGTCTTCAACTCGCCCAGCGTGATGGCGAAGTTGCGCAGACGGTCCGAATCCGCGACTGCCTTGATATTGGTCTCGGCGCGCTCCAGCGGGCCGCTGAGGTCGCACTTCGAGCCGATCATCCACTTGAGGTTCGGCATCTGCCATTCGAGATCCGTCGCCGCGCCGAGATAGTCGCTGCGCGCCTTGGTGATGCGGTTGGCGGCGGCGAGAAAGGCGTTGGCGTAGGCCTCGCACATCTCCCGCGTCGCCAGCACGTTCCACTGCCAGAGCTCGGTGAGATCGGCGAACGACCGTTCGTTCAGCAGCGCGATTGCATCTTCCTGGCGGGTCTTGACCTTTTGGATGCCCTCCAGCGCCCGGTCGGCGAAGGCTCGGTTGCGCAGGTATGGCAGGTAGTCGACGAGGTGCGAGTCGGGGCCGAGCTTGGCGAACGCCGCGGCCTCGCGTTCGCGCGCCTGGCGCTCGGCCTTGGCCGCTTCCTCCATCCGCGCCTTCTCGCCTGACTGGTAGTCGGCCCGGGCCTGCGGGCTCGGCACGTGGACGTTCCAATCGACCGCGATCGTGCCGATCGACAGCAGGCCGGTCAGCGACAGCGCCACAGCTGAGATGCGCGATGGCCTGATAACTCCATGCAGTGCCGGGAAGCGCGCCCAGGCGGCATAGAGGATCAACAGCGCCGGCAACGCGACCACCACGATCAGCGCCGACCTGTCGCCCTGGCCGAAGCGGCCCATGGCGAGGAAGGAGGCAACGACCGCTGCCGGCACCAGCCCGAACAGCGTCCACGACGC
>DASXQC010000527.1:0-2797 GCA_036493235.1 Reyranella sp. | reverse complement strand
ATCCCTACGATCCGGTGCTGCAGTACAAGCTGCGCCCCAACACGACCGTGAAAGCCACCGCGACCTACGACGGCAAGCCGCTTTACGACGCCACCTATCACATCGATGCCGACGGCGCGCGCGTGACGCCGGGCTCGGCCGGCACCGGGCCGACCTACATCGTGATGGGCGATTCGTATGCCTTCTCCGAAGGCGTGAACGACGACCAGACGGCGGCATCGTTGTTCGCGCAGCGCCTCAAGCCGCCGGCGCATGTCGTGAACTTCGGCGTGCCGGGCTGGGGCGCCACGCATCAGGTGCGCGCGCTGGAAACCGGCCTGTTCGACAAGGCGGTCGTCGGCAAGGTCGCGGCGGTGATTGTGTGGGTGACCCCGCCCCATCTCGAGCGCGTCACCGGCGATGCCTCGTGGCTCGCCAACGCGCCGCGCTACGACACCGGCGCCGACGGCAAGCTGCACTATTCTGGCACGTTCAACGAGTACCGCTGGTCTCATCCGTTCGCGGGCCTCGGCTATCTCGCACGCACCCATTTCCGCTTCGTGCGCCGCCTCACCACCGAGGAGATGGACCGCGAGCAGGCCAGGCTCTACGTCGCGCTGACCAAGCGGCTGAAGGAGCTGGTCGAGGAGCGCTACCACGCGCCGCTGATCCTGCTCAGCAACGGGCCCGAGCCAGCGCCTCCAGGATTCTCCGACCAACCGGACCTGCAGTACCTGCCGGCGTTCAACGGGCTGCGCGCGATCGGCGCGCCGGTGATCTCGGTGCGCAAGCTGATCGGCCCGCCCTCGACCTGGGGACCTTACTTCATCCCGCATGACGGCCATCCGACGCCGTTGCTCAACGGCATCGTCGCCGACGCGCTGGTGAAGTACGTCTCCGGGCATCTGGCGCAATGACCGCCCTCGCGCCGATGCGCACGCTCAACCGGCCCCAGCCGACGGTGGCCGTGGAGCGCCGCGCCGATGGGGCGCTCGTTCTCTCCGCCGGCCGCGAGCTGCCGGAAGACCGGCCGCTGATGATCGACTGGCTGCAGCGCGCAGCCGAGCGGCGGCCGCACGTGACGTTCCTCGCCGAGCGCCGCGGGCCGGAGCGCGCATGGCAGCGCCTCACCTATGCCGAGGCGTGGGCAAAGACCGGCGCGGTCGCGTCGTGGCTGATCGCGCAGGGCTACGGGCCGGACTCGAGCCCGGCCGCGATCCTGTCGGACAACAGCCTGGAGAATGCGCTGTTCCTGTTCGGGGCGATGCGTGCGGGCCTGCTGGTGGCGCCTATATCGCCCAACTATTCCCTGTCCGGCGATTTCGCTCGCCTCGATCACGCACTGAATCTCGTGCAGCCGGCTTTGGTGTTCGCGCAGGACTCACGAGCCTACGGCAAGGCGCTCGATCGCACGAGCGCGCGCATCGTCACCGTCGACGGCAAGCGGGGTTTGCCATTCGGGGCGCTCGTATCGTCGTCGATCGATGCGGCGGTGGCCGAGCGGCGCACGAGCATCACGACCGACACGCCGGCCAAGATCATGTTCACCTCGGGCTCGACCGGCACGGCCAAGGGCGTGTTGAACACCCACGGCAATCTCGCGTCGGCGATCGAGATGATCCGCATGGTCGGCGAGCCGCTCGATCCCAATCGCATCGGCCTGTCGCTCGACTGGCTGCCCTGGCATCACACCTGGGGCGGCAACTCCAACCTCAACGGTGCGGTGCGCGTCGCCGGCTCTCTCTACATCGACGGCGGGCGGCCGGTGCCGGGCCGCTTCCGGGAGACGCTGGAGAACCTGCGCGAGCTCTCGCCGTCGAGCTTCGGCAATGTGCCGGCGGCCTATCCGCTGCTGCTCGAGGCGCTGGAACGCGACGCCGACCTCAGGGCCAGGTTCTTCAAGAACATGCGCGGTTTGGGCTACGGCGGCGCGCTGCTGCCGCAGGAGAGCTTCGACCGCCTGCAGAGCCTGGCGACCGGCCAGCTCCGCGAGCGCCTGCCCTTCACCTGCGGCTGGGGCATGACCGAGACCACCAGCACCGGCCTGATGGTCTACTGGAACGTCGATCGTGCCGGTCTGCTCGGCCTGCCGCAGCCTGGCATGCTGGCCAAGCTGGTGCCGGCTGGCGACCGCTACGAAGTGCGCGTGAAGGGCCCGAACGTCATGCCGGGCTACTGGCGCAATCCCGAGGCCACCGCCGAGGCGTTCGACGAGGAGGACTTCTTCAAGACCGGCGACGCCGCGCGCTGGGTCGATGAGAGCCGGCCCGAGGCGGGCATCGCCTTCGCCGGCCGCCTGTCGGAGGAATTCAAGCTGGCGTCCGGCACCTGGGTGCGCGCCACGACTTTGCGCACGCAGTTGATCGACGCGCTGCAGCCTTATGTGTGCGACCTCGTGATTGCCGCACCCGACAGGCCGTGGCTCGGTGCGCTGGTGTGGCTCGACGAAGGCGCCTGTCGCGATGACGGATGGCGGCCGGCGCTCGAACGCCTGCTGCACGCGTTCAACGAGCGCGCCGGCGGATCGAGCATGCGCATCCAGCGCCTGTTGCCGCTCGACGAGCCGCCGAATGCTGGCGCCGGCGAGGTCACCGACAAGCGCTCAATCAACACACGGCGCGTGCTGGAACGTCGCGCAGCCGAGGTGACGCGGCTCTATGCCGAGCCAGCGGATCCTGCGGTTATCCGCTGACTGTTTTTTGTTGACAGTATTCAGGCGAGGCCAGCTAATTCGGCCGACGTGACGCGCCGACAAGAGCGCTCATCGGGAGGAATTGCGTGGACCAACCGCCGGCGGCGACGGGACCGATTTGTGCGC
>DASXQC010000526.1:0-2641 GCA_036493235.1 Reyranella sp. | reverse complement strand
GCGCGCCTTGGCCGGGATGTCCTTCGGCTGCGGCGGCGCCTTGGGCATCGGCGGCTGCTCGGCGGCGAGCCGCAGCGTCCAGTTCATGATCTCGACCGAAAGGCCCGGGATGGTCCGGCCGAAGGTCGCGGCGTAGCCCTCCTCGTAGAGCTTCACCAGCGACGCGGCCGAGGCGGCGGTGAAGTCGCCCGGCGGCAGGTCGACGGTGATCTCGTGTCCCTGGCCGCGATAGCGCATGTCGGCGGTGCGGGTCGCCACCAGCTTGGCGGTCGGCGCGCCGGCCTTCACGACGGCCTCGGCCTCGGCGCGCATCTCGCCGAACAGCCGGTTGACGAAGGCCGGGTCGAACTTGTCGGCATCGAGCTGCACGTAGCGGCTGCGCACCACTTCATAGGCGACCGGCGCCATTAGGAAGCCGACGGCCGAGCCGACACCCGCGCCCGACGGCACCATCACGCGGCTGATGCCGAGCTTTTCAGCGAGGCGCGCGGCATGGATCGGGGCCGCGCCGCCGAAAGCGATCATGGTGCGGTCCTGCAGCTCCTTGCCGCGCTCGACGGCATGGACGCGCGCGGCGTTGGCCATGTTCTCCTCGACGATCTCGCTGACACCGAACGCCGCGTCGAGGCGCTTCAGCTGCAGCGGCGTGCCGACCGCTTTGTCGACCGCCGCGCCCGCCTGCTCGGGCAGGAGCTTGATCGAGCCGCCGGCGAAGTAGCCGGGATCGAGCCGGCCCAGTACGACGTCGGCGTCGGTCACGGTCGGCTTGGTGCCGCCGCGGCCGTAGCTCGCCGGACCCGGCTCGGCGCCAGCGCTCTCGGGACCGACATTGATGCGGGAGAGGGTGTCGACATGGGCGATCGAGCCGCCGCCGGCGCCGATCTCGACCATCTCGATCACCGGGATGCGCAATGGCAGGCCGGAGCCCTTGAGGAAGCGGTACTGCCGCGCGACCTCGAAGGTGCGCGAATGCTGCGGCTCGCCATTGTCGATCAGGCAGATCTTGGCGGTCGTTCCGCCCATGTCGAACGACAGCACCTTGTCGAGGCCGCACTGGCGGGCCAGCGCCGCCGCCAGGATCGCGCCGCCGGCCGGTCCGGACTCGACGAGGCGGATCGGGAACTTGCGCGCTGTTTCGAGCGCCGCCAGGCCACCGCCCGAGGTGATCATGAACAAGGGGCAGGTGACTCCGCGCTGGCGCAGCGCCGCATCGAGCCGGCCGAGATAGCGGTCCATCACCGGCTGCACGTAGGCATTGGCGACCGCGGTCGACCAGCGCTCGTACTCGCGGATCTCGGGCGAGATCTCGCTCGACAGCGAGATCGACACGCCAGGCAGCAGCTCGGCCAGGATGTCGGCCGTGCGCCGCTCGTGCTTGCCGTCGAGATAGGCGTGCATGTAGCCGATGGCGATCGCCTCGACGCCGGCGGCCTTGAGCTTGGGCGCCAGCGCCTTCACTGCCGCCTCGTCGAGCGGGATCAACACGTTGCCGCGGCCGTCCATGCGCTCCGGCACACCGAAGCGCAGGTCGCGCGGCACCAGCGGCGTCGGCTTGACCATGAAGATGTCGTACTGCTCGAAGCGGTGCTCGAAGGCGATCTCGATCGAATCGCGGAAGCCCTCGGTGACGATCAGCGCCGTCTTGGCGCCCTTGCGTTCGATGATGGCGTTGGTGGCGAGCGTCGTGCCGTGGATGATGATGCCGAGATCGCCGGGCTTCGCGCCCGACAGCTTCACGATCTCGTCCAGGCCGGTCAGCACGCCTTCCTCGGGCGCGCGGGGGGTGGTCAGCACCTTGGTGCTGATCCGCTTGCCGTTCCATTCCAGGCACAGGTCGGTGAAGGTGCCGCCGATATCGACTGCGAGACGTGCTTTTTCTGCCATGACTCTCTCTATATCTATGCTGCCGCTGTCGGCTGGATGTTTCCGCCCAGATAGGCCTGGCGGATGCGCGGATCGGTCCGCACCTCGGCCGCCGGGCCTTCCATGAATTTGCGCCCCTGTTCCATGACGAGCGCGCGGTCGGAGATCAAGAGCGCTCCGCGCACGTTTTGCTCTACGACAAGGACCGTGACGCCGGTCGCCGCAATTTTCTGCACAGTGGTGAAGACGTCGCCCTGCATGCGCGGCGACAGGCCGAGCGAGGGCTCGTCGAGCAGCAAGAGGCTGGGCTCGAGCAGGAGCACCATCGCCATCTCGAGGATCTGCTGCTCGCCGCCCGACAGGTTGCCGGCCTCGATGCGCGCCTTCTGGCGCAGCATCGGGAACAGGCCGGTCACGCGCGTTATCGCCGCGCCGTGCTTGGCTCCAGGCAACGTGTAGCAGCCCATCTTGAGGTTCTCGTCGACGCTCATGTGCGGGAAGTTGCACCGGCCTTGCGGCACGAAGCCGACCCCTCGCTTCAGCCGCTCCCACGGCGGCAACCGCTCGATCGCCTCGCCCTTGAACAGGATCTGCCCGCCGAAGAAGCGGTTGGTGCCATAGATCGCGCGCAACAGCGTCGACTTGCCGGCGCCGTT
Source organism: Reyranella sp. (assembly GCA_036493235.1). Lineage (GTDB taxonomy): Bacteria > Pseudomonadota > Alphaproteobacteria > Reyranellales > Reyranellaceae > Reyranella. The sequence goes on along the minus strand of DASXQC010000526.1, from coordinate 122 downwards.
GCCGCCGATCAGCGTGGTGATCGTGCCGGTCTCCAGCGTCGCGGAGAATTCGCGCACGATGGGGTTGTCGCCGTAACCGGCGCTCACCGCGACGAGATCGAGCGCCACGGTCATGCAGCGCC
>DASXQC010000525.1:0-4609 GCA_036493235.1 Reyranella sp. | reverse complement strand
TGCGCTTGGGCCGCAGCGGCGGCGGCGCGAACTGGCGGGCGATCGACTCGACGGTCTCGGGTGAGAGCTTGAGCGCGCTGTCCTTCATCGCGGCGTACTCGGCCTCGACCTCTTCGCGCATCTTCTCAGACCCGATCTCATGCACCAGGATCTTGATGCGCGCCTTGAAGAGATTGTCGCGCCGGCCGTAGCGGTTGTAGACGCGCAGCGCGGCCTCGAGATAGGCCAGCATCTCGTCCTTGGGCAGGAACTCGCGGATCGTCTTGCCGATCATCGGCGTGCGGCCGAGGCCGCCGCCCACGATCACCTCGAAGCCGACCTCACCCTGCTCGCTCTTCCACAGGCGCAGGCCGATATCGTGCACCCGCACCGCCGCGCGGTCGTTGGGCGAGCCGGTGATGGCGATCTTGAACTTGCGCGGCAGGAAGCTGAACTCGGGATGCAGCGTCGACCACTGGCGCACGATCTCGCACCACACCCGCGGATCCTCGATCTCGTCGATCGCGGCGCCGGCGAAGTGGTCGGCCGTGGTGTTGCGCACGCAGTTGCCGCTGGTCTGGATCGAATGCATGTCGACCTCGGCCAGCATGGCGATGGCGTCGGGCGCATCCTCGAGCTTGATCCAGTGGAGCTGCAGGTTCTGCCGGGTCGTGAAGTGGCCGTAGCCCTTGTCGTACTTGCGCGCGATCGCCGCGAGCTGACGCAGCTGCCGCGAGGACAAGGTGCCGTACGGGATCGCGATGCGCAGCATGTAGGCATGGAGCTGCAGGTAGAGGCCGTTGGTGAGGCGCAGCGGCTTGAACTGCTCCTCGGTCAGCTCGCCGGCCAGCCGGCGGCGCACCTGGTCGCGGAACTGCGCGACCCGCTCGCCGACCAGCGCGCGATCGTAGTCGTCGTAGTGGTAGAAATGGCTATCAGGCATAACGCATGGCCTCGGCCGCAATGGCGTCGAAGGTAAGGCCCGAGGCGCGGATCTTCTCGCGCAGCGACAACGGCTCGAGCACGCCGTCGTCGCCTTCGGTCACCGCGACCAGGAACGGATCGACCACGCTTGCCGCCTCGGCGCGGGCGCGCTCCAGCAGGATGTCGGCGGCGCGCTTGTCACGGGCGAGTGCGGCGCGATCGAGCCGCTTGGTCCACTGGCCGAAGTCATCGAGGAAGACGACGGCACCGTCGCTCAGCCGGTTGGCGGACGCGACCTGCAGGTCACCGCTCAAGTTCTTGGCCATCAGGACACCTCTGCAAACGAAGCTCGGTCGGCTGCGGCGCGTGCTGCGACCTCACCGACGATGATCAGGCTGGGACCGGCACCAAGGCCGACTGCGAGACGGGCAAGATCGGCCAGGCGGCCGGTCGAGATCCGCTCGTCGGGCCGCGTGCCGTTCTCGACGATGGCGACCGGCGTTGCCGGGTCGACGCCATCGGCCACCAGACGGTCGCGAACCGCCGCGGCCTCGCTGGTCGCCATGTAGATCACGTGTGTATGGCCACCGACGGCGTCGGGCGCCGCATGACCGGAAGAGAAGGTGACCGATGACGCGACACGCCGGTCGGTCAGCGCGATGCCGACCGAGGCCGCGCAGCCCAGCGCCGCGGTGATGCCCGGCACGACCGTCACCGGCAGGCTAGCGGCCTGCAGGGCGTCGACTTCCTCCGCACCGCGGCCGAACACGAATGGATCTCCGGCCTTCAGGCGCACGACGGTCTGGCCGGCACGCACGCGGCGGATTATCTCGGCTTCGATATCGGCCTGCACCCAGCTCGCCCTGCCCTTGCGCTTGCCGACGCAGATCAGCTCAGCCTCACGGCGGGCGCGGTCGAGGATCGCTTCCGGCACCAGCGCGTCGTGCAGGATCACATCGGCCTGCTGCAGGAGCTGCGCGGCCTTGAGCGTCAGGAGATCGGGGTCGCCTGGGCCGGCGCCGACGATGTGGGCGATGCCGAGCGGCTGAGTGGCCTGCCGCGCGGCGTCGAGCTCGGTCAGGGCGATGCGGCGCGCGCCAGCCTCGTCGCCCCGCAGCGCCAGCCAGGCCGCCGGCCCCTCGATCAGCCGGCGCCAGAAGGCGCGGCGCCGCTCGAGCTCGATCAGTGCATTGGCCTGGCCGCGGAAGGTTCGCGCCAGCTTCGCCACGGCACCAAACCGCGCCGGCAGCATCGCCTCGATGCGGCCGCGCAGCAGCGTTGCCAGGGTCGGCGAGGCGCCGCCGGTCGAGATCGCCACCACGACCTCGTCGCGGTCGACGATGGCGGGCAGGATGAAATCGGAAAGCTGCGGCCGGTCGGCCACGTTGACGGGAATGCCGGCCGCGTTGGCAGCGCGCTGAGCGTCGAGATCACTGTCGAAATCGCCGGTCGCGACGAACACGGCGGCGCTGCCCTTCAGGTCGGCGGGCGAGACGGTCCCGCACTCGTACACCGCCGCACCGGCCGAGCGCGCCAGCTCGGCGCGCCGCTGGGCGGCGGGCGAGCTGCCCACCACGACCACTCGCCGTCCGGCGAGATCGAAGAACAGCGGTAGATGCTTCACGACACCAGCACGCGCAGGGCAACGTTGAGGGCCAGCACGCCCAAGCCTTGGGCAACGGCGTAGAGCCAAATCAGACTTTGGGACATCGAGGTCTCCCGACCGGTCTCGTTTTGATCTGGCAACTCTTCGCACATCCGCCATAAGCGGGTTTGCCGAAGGTTTTCGCCAACTCGGCAAATCCTGCTGTCCGGCCCCCGGCCGAGGAAAATTTTGTCTTTCGGGGTCTTTTCCACCCCACTTGAAGGGACGTTCGGCCGTCCTAAATAACCTTCCGTCAGCCGTGCCCATTCCGGGGCGGCGACATCAGACATCGCTTCTCAGGAGGATGACTAAGATGCGTGGATTCGATTATGCGCCGTTCTATCGCGCAACCGTCGGCTTCGACCGTGTGTTCGATTTGCTCGACAACGTCGCCGGCCAGAGCCCCAACGGCTACCCCCCGTACAACATCGAAAAGGCTGGCGACAACGCCTACCGGATCGTCATGGCGGTTGCGGGCTTCGCCGAGGCCGAGCTCAGCCTGACCCAGAAGGAGAACGAGCTCCTGGTCACCGGCCAGAGCGCGCCGAACGCGGACGAGGGCAAGCAGTACCTCTATCGCGGCATCGCCGGCCGCAACTTCGAGCGCCGCTTCCAGCTGGCCGACCATGTGAAGGTCAGCGGTGCGAAACTCGCCAACGGCCTGCTCACCATCGAGCTGGAGCGCGTAATCCCGGAGGAGAAGAAGGCCCGGGCGATCCAGATCGAAGGCCAGCCCGCCAAGCCGGCGCTGACCAACTAAGCCTGACACAGTGAGGCGGCCTGCAGTCTGGCTGCTCCTGGGGAAAGGGCGTCGCGATTCGCGACGCCCTTTTTTTTGGGCATAGACTAAGGACATGGCTTTCACGGCACAGCTCACCCACTTCGGCATCCACACGGTCGACCTCGATCGCATGGTCGACTTCTACACCCGCGTCATGGGCTACGTGGTCAGCGACAGCGGCGTCGGCCGCTCCGGCGCGCGCGTCGCCTTCATGACGCAGAACCCCAAATGCCATCACCAGCTCGTGCTGTTCGACGGCCGGCCCGACGAGCTGCCGTTCAACCCGGTGAACCAGATCTCCCTGCGCCTCGAGTCGCTCGACACGTTGCGCGGCTACCGCCAGGCGCTGCTGAAGGAAGGTATCGCCGAGCAGCGGGTCACCGACCACGGCAATGCCTGGTCGATCTACTTCAAGGATCCCGAGGGCAATCCGGTCGAGCTGTACGTCGATTCACCGTTCTACACGCCGCAGCCCTGCGGCGAGCCGTTCGACCTCGACCTGCCGAACGAGGAGATCGTGAAGCGCACCGAAGCGATGTGCCGCCAGCGGCCCCGCTTCATGACGAGAGAGGCCTGGATGCAGAGCATCCAGGCCAAACTCGACTCTCGCTCTTAGCTCTCTCAGCTCCTCCCCGTCATACGGGGGAGGATACAGGAGGGGGTAAGCCACCCACGCAATGCCGGAGGCCTTCAGATCATGATCTCATCCTGGCGCGACCAGGACTGAGGTCCTCCCCCTCCCGGCCTCCCCCCGCGCGCGCCTCAGAAGGCGCTTATACGGGGGAGGAGGAAGAGTTATTTCGCCGCGTGCTTGCCGGCGGTCTGGGGCGTATGGGGCCCCTCCTTGCCGCTTTCCTTGTGCTGCAGCCGGGTGATGCGGGCCCAGGTACGCTTGTGCTCGTCCTTCACGTTGAACTTGAGCGTGCCGACCTTCTCGACCGTCAGCTCGATCTTGTCGCCGTCCATGAAGGGATTGAGGCCGCGATGGTTGGTCCCAGTGGCGACGATATCGCCCGGCTCCAGCGTGTGGATCGAGCTTAGCCACTCGATGCAGCGCGGGATGTTGTGCGCCATGTCGTTGGTGTTGAACTTCTGCATCACCGCGCCGTTGTTGGTCAGCGTGATGTTGAGGTTCATCGGATCGGCAATCTCGTCGGCGGTGACGATCCAAGGTCCAGTCGGCGCGAAGGTGTCGCGCGACTTCATCTGGAAGAACACGTTGCCCGGCGGCGGCAGGCCGCGGGCCGAGCCGTCGATGAAGCAGGTGTAGCCGAAGATGT